>JACQOK010000258.1 GCA_016202565.1 Betaproteobacteria bacterium
CGGATAGGAAGCGCACTTAGCCTGTGGGAGGGGGCTTGCCCCCGATAATCGCGAGCAAGCTCGCTCCTACAGATTTCACTCGCGATTGGAAGCGCTGTTCCGTGAATATGAGCCGACAGCCGCGCGTAGAGATCGAGTACTGCACGCAGTGCCGGTGGCTGCTGCGCGCTGGCTGGATGGCGCAGGAGCTTTTGACCACGTTCGAAGCGGAAATCGGCGAGGTCGCGCTGGTTCCGGGCCGTGGCGGAATCTTCGAGGTGCGCGTAAATGGCCAAACCGTGTGGTCGCGCGGGGAACGGGGACGCTTCCCGGAAATGGCCGAACTGAAGCAACTGGTGCGCGACCGCGTTGCGCCCGGCAAGGATCTTGGACACTCGGACCGAAAACCGGTGAGCGGTGGGCCGTGAGCACGTAGCCCGGAAGAAGCGAAGCGCATTCCGGAAATTCCGCATGCTAGTAGCGCCGCATCAAGGTCATCGTGTCGCCATCGCGCCGCATCTCGGTGCGGTTGAGAAAACTCATGCCCAGCAGTCCCGCTCTACCGAGCGCATTGCCTTGCACTACGAGACCATCGACATTGGTGAGCGTGATGTCGCCGAGCCTGACGGTGTCGAACTTGACGCGATACGCGGACACCACCCCGTTCGCGGTCTGCATCAGACCGCGTTGTCCGGAGAGGTATGAAATTCCAGCGCGCCTCGCATCGTCGCTGCTGATCGTCACCATGGACGCACCGGTATCGACGAGGAATTGCATGGAAACGCCGTTGACGACGGCGGTAGTGAAAAAGTGCCCCATGGCATCCGAGGTGAGGACGGTGCGCTGAGCGCCCGAACCGCCGCCGGTGGCATAAACGCTGCCTCCCGTCGTGACGGTGCGACGCTTGCCTTCCACTTCGAACACCGCTTCCTCGCTGGTGGCGCTGATCAGCTTGATCCGTTCCGGAGTGGTCTGGCCGACCATAAGCGTGCGCGGCTTGCCACCGTCAATGACGACGACCGCCTTGCCGGCGGTAAGCGCGATGACGTTGATGTCGGCTGCGCCGGAAGCCTGCGGCCCGAATAGAAAAAAAGCAAGGAGTGGACTAACATTTCGCATTGGCATCCGATCCGATCCGAGATGAAACCTGTTGCGATACTGCGTCACGCACCCACCGAGGGGCCGGGTTATTTTGCCACATATCTTACGCGCCGCGGAATTCCATGGCGGGTCATCAAGATTGACGCGGGCGATCCGGTACCGGACGACCCGCAAGCGTTCAGCGGCATGGCGTTCATGGGCGGACCGATGAGCGTCAACGACGATCTGCCGTGGATCGCACCGGCGCTGACACTGATCCGCGGCGCCGTCACTGCCGGTATTCCGACCGTCGGACACTGTCTGGGCGGGCAGCTGATGGCGAAAGCCATGGGGGGCGTCGTCATGCGCAATCCGGTCAAGGAAATCGGTTGGGGCCGGGTGGAGATCCTCGGCAACCCGGAGGCCGAACACTGGTTCGGCGCCTCACTCAAGTCCTTCGATTCGTTCCACTGGCACGGCGAAACGTTTTCGATCCCGCCGGGTGCAGTGCGGCTGGCATCGAGCCCGTACTGCGAGAACCAGGTCTTTGCACTCGGGCCGCACCTCGGCATGCAGTGCCACGTGGAGATGACGCCCGAATTGATTCGCGCCTGGTGCCAGGACTGGGAAAAGGAAGTGCAGGCGCTCGCTGCTCGAGTGTCTTCGGTGCAGACACCGTCGGAGATGACGCACGCCATCGAGGACAAGGCGCGCGTGCTCAATGCCGTCGCCGACCGGCTCTACGACCGCTGGACGGCCGGCCTCAAAGGCCGCAAATCGTGAATGGTGAATCGTGAATCGAAAGACCTACCGCTGATGCCGGTCAGGCTGCTTCCGATTTACCATTCACGATTTACGATTCACGGATTCAATCGCGAAAGTTCTTGAACTGCAGTTAACGTAGCCCGGATGGAATGAAATGAAATCCGGGACAAGGAGAAGCGGGAACGAAGGCCCCAAGAAAAAGCGGGAACGAAGGCCCCCCAAAAAACCGTATTCCCGGAATGCGCTTCGCTCCTTCCAGGCTACGATGCCGCTTACCGAATTATTCCCTGAAGTTCTTGAACTGCAGCGGAAAGTCGGCGATCGATTTTCTGACGAGCACGATCGTCTCCTGCAGCAGGTCCTTCTTCTGCCCCGAGATGCGGACCGCATCGCCCTGGATGCTGGCCTGCACCTTGAGCTTGCTGTCCTTGATCAGCTTGACGATCTTCTTGCCGAGCTCCTGCTCGATGCCGGCGCGCACGGTAATGTCCTGCTTGACCTTGTTGCCGCTTACTTTCTCGATCTTGCCGAGCTGCAGGCAGCGGATATCGATGCCGCGCTTGGCGAGTTTTCCGGTGAGAACGTCGCGCAGTTGACTCAGCTTGAAGTCATCGTCGGCGTACGCGATCAGTCTTTTTTCCTTGTCATCGATTTCGACCCGGGCGTCGGAGCCCTTGAAGTCAAAGCGATTGCCGATTTCCTTGTTGCACTGGTCCACTGCGTTGTGCACTTCGACCTGGTTGACTTCCGAAACAATGTCGAAGGATGGCATTTCCCGCCTCCTTTTCTTTTGTAGTTACTTGCGCGCCAATTTTACCGTAAACGAATTAACGGGCAGCCCGGTGCTGTCGTCGAACTCCGCGGCCGCTTCGATCGCCAGCCGCGCCACGTCCTGCGCCGACCGGTGCGGCTCACTGTAGGTCGTGTACATCGCGCCCATGGCAACATCGCCGCCGCTGCCGAAAGCATAAAACTTCGAGAATTCCTGCACGGTGCGATGGGCGGCGACGCCGAAAATGCCGCGCGGGTTGACGATCAGTGCATCCATCCGGGTCGATTCCAACGCGTCCTCCTCGCTGTGCCCGGCGACCAGGTAGTAGTCCTGTTTGAGCATGGCATGCAGCTTCTGCCAGGTCTTGAAGATTTCGAACGGCGTGTCAAAGCGTGCGTAGACCCGGGGGCGGGCGAAATAGTCCTGCAGGATGGTCTTGAAGGTGGCGCTGCCGGTCACGCCGATGTAGCTGCCGCCCACCTTCAGGATCTTCGAGTGGTTGATGATGTACGCGGCCGTCTCCTTGCCGGTGCCCCACTTGGTCATCGTGTCGGCCGCGATGGCGGCATAACCGTTCTTTCTGACGACCGCTATCGTGGTCATGTTGACAAGCTTAATTTAACCGCCAAGACGCCAAGGCTGCCAAGAAGACCATAAATAAACTTCAAAACATCAGAACACATAGTAGTAGGCGATTCCCTGTCTATACTTTGAAAATCGCACCTCGTTGTCCTTCACGATTTCTTTGATATTCATTCTTTCTTGGCGCTCTTGGCGTCTTGGCGGTTCATTTCTTGCGTTTCAGCTTGGCGGCCATGCGCATCCTGAGGGCGTTGAGCCGGATGAAACCCGCCGCATCGGCCTGGTTGTAGGCGCCTTTATCGTCCTCGAAGGTCGCGACCGCCGGGTCGAACAGCGAATCGGACTTCGATTCCCGGCCGACGGTCATGACCGTGCCCTTGTAAAGCTTGGCGCGCACCACGCCGTTGACGGGCTTCTGCGATTCGTCGATCAGCGTCTGCAGCAGCCGGCGCTCCGGGCTGAACCAGTAGCCATTGTAGATAAGGCGGGCGTAGCGCGGCATCAGATCGTCTTTCAACGCCAGAACCTCGCGATCGAGCGTGATCGACTCCATCGCGCGGTGGGCCTTGAGCATGATAGTGCCTCCCGGCGTCTCGTAACAGCCGCGCGATTTCATGCCGACGTAGCGGTTTTCGACCAGATCGAGGCGGCCGATCCCGTGCTTGCCGCCGAGCTGGTTGAGTTTGGTCAATACCTGCGCCGGGGTCATCTTTTTGGCGTTTATCGCCACGATGTCGCCTTTCGCGTAGGTGAGCTCCACGTATTCCGGCCGGTTCGGAGCCTTTTCGGGCGACACCGTGATCCGCCACATCGATTCCTCCGGCTCGTAGTTCGGGTCCTCCAGGATGCCGCCCTCATACGAAATATGCAGCAGGTTCGCGTCCATTGAGTAGGGCGCGCCCCCCTTCTTCTTCTTGTAGTCGACGGGGATGCCGTGCCGCTCGGCATAGGCGAGCAGCTTCTCGCGCGAGAGCAGATC
>JACQOK010000272.1 GCA_016202565.1 Betaproteobacteria bacterium
CGTGAAAGGCGAGATCCTTCAGCTCAAGAACACGATCAACACCATGGTGGACACCTTGCGGTCGTTCGCATCGGAAGTGACGCGGGTGGCGCGGGAAGTGGGCACGGAAGGAAAACTCGGCGGGCAGGCCGCCGTACAGGGCGTGGCCGGCACGTGGAAGGACCTGACCGACAACGTGAACTTCATGGCGGGGAACCTCACCAGCCAGGTTCGAGGCATCGCCAAGGTGGTGACGGCGGTGGCGGACGGTGATCTGAAGCAAAAGCTGACGGTGGAGGCCAAGGGCGAAATCGCGGCGCTGGCGGAAACCATCAATGCCATGACTGACACCCTGGCGACCTTTGCCGACCAGGTGACGACGGTGGCGCGCGAGGTCGGAGTCGAAGGCAAGCTCGGCGGGCAGGCCAAAGTGCCCGGCGCCTCGGGCACCTGGAAAGGCCTCACCGAGAACGTGAACGAGCTGGCGGCCAACCTCACGACGCAGGTGAGAGCGATCGCGGAGGTGGCAACCGCAGTGACGCAGGGCGACCTCACGCGCTCGATCACGGTCGACACTCAGGGAGAGGTCGCAGCGCTCAAGGACACCATCAACGAGATGATCCGGAACCTGCGCGATACCACCCAGAAGAACACGGAGCAGGACTGGCTCAAGACCAATCTGGCCAAGTTCAGCCGGATGCTGCAAGGCGAGCGCGACCTCACGCAAGTCGGCCAGATGATCCTGTCCGAGCTGGCACCGGTGGTCGGCGCGCACCAGGCGGAGTTCTACGTGCTCAGCGCCGGAGCGGAACCGGAAACGCCCCGCCTGAAGCTGCTCGCGAGCTATGGATCAGGCGGTCAGCGCGCGCACGGCAAGTCGATCGAGCTCGGCGAAGGGCTCGTCGGGCAGTGCGCGATCGAGAAGCGCAAGATCCTGCTGACGAGCGTGCCGTCCAGCAATTTCCGCATCGTCACCGGTCTTGCCGAGGCGGCGGCGCTGGACGTGCTGGTGCTGCCGGTCGTGTTCGAAGAAAAGCTGCGCGGCGTGATCGAGCTGGCCTCGCTGGACCGCTTCAATCCGTCGCACCAGGCGTTCCTCGATCAGTTGACGGAGAGTATCGGCATCGTGATCAATACGATCGAGGCCAATACCCGCACGGAGAACCTGCTCACGCAATCGCAATCGCTGGCAGAGGAGTTGCAGCAGACCAACCAGGAGCTCCAGGACAAGGCGCGCCTGCTCGCTCACCAGAACCAGGAAGTCGAGCGCAAGAACCGCGAAGTCGAGCAGGCCCGCCAGGCGCTCGAAGAGAAGGCATCGCAACTCGCGCTCACTTCGAAGTACAAGTCGGAGTTCCTCGCCAACATGTCCCACGAGCTGAGGACGCCGCTCAACAACCTGCTCATCCTGTCCGACCAGTTGAGCCGGAACACCGAACACAATCTGAGCCCCAAACAGATCGAATTCGCGAAGACCATACATGCCTCCGGCAACGATCTGCTCTCACTGATCACCGACATACTCGACCTGTCGAAGATCGAATCGGGCACGGTCGCGGTCGATATCAGCGAGCTGCGCCTCGTCGATCTCGAGCGCTACGTGGAGCGCGGCTTCCGGCACATCGCCGAATCGAAGGCAGTGGAATTCCAGATCAGCCTGGATCCCGCTTTGCCGAACACGGTGCAAACCGACTTGAAGCGGCTGCAGCAGATCATCAAGAACCTGCTGTCCAACGCGTTCAAGTTCACGCACGCCGGCGTCGTATCGCTGTCGATAGCGCCGGTCACGTCCGGATGGTCGTCGGAAAGCGAGCAGCTGAACCAGGCGGAACGTGTCATCGCTTACACCGTGAGCGACACCGGCATCGGCATCTCGTCCGAGAAGCAGCACATCATTTTCGAGGCGTTCCAGCAGGCGGACGGGAGCACGAGCCGCAAGTACGGCGGAACCGGCCTCGGGCTCGCGATCAGCCGGGAACTGTCGAAGCTGCTCGGCGGCGAGATCAGGTTGATGAGCGCACCCGGCGCGGGGAGCACCTTCACGCTCTATCTGCCGCAAGCGTACACGGCGCCCCGTCCGCGTCAGCGCGTGCCCGGTCCGCGGGTCGAAACGATCGCGGAGCCACCGGCTCCCGCCGCGGTCGAGGCGGTGTCGGCGGAGGTGGAGACGAGCCTGCCGTTCATCAACGAGGCGGAGGACGATCGCGAGGATATCAAGCCCGGTGATGACGTGCTGCTGATCGTGGAGAACGATCTCGGGTTCGCCAAGGTGCTGCTCGACGCGGCCCGCCAGCAGGGATTCAAGGGCATCGTCGCCGGCAGCGGGGCGGCGGCCCTGGCCATGATCCGCGAGTATGTGCCCGCCGTGGTTACGCTCGACATCTTCCTGCCCGACATGCAGGGCTGGCGCGTTCTGGACCGCCTGAAAGCGGACCTCTCGACGCGTCATATTCCGGTGTGTGTCGTATCCACGGACGACGCGCGCAGCCGGGCACTCGGTTCCGGCGCCATCGGATTCATCGGCAAGCCGCTCACTTCGCGCGAGTCGGTCGACAAGGCGATCGCGAGCCTGCGCGATTTCATCGCGCGCCAGCGCCGCCAGGTCACGCTGTTGATGGAGGCCGGCGCACAGCGGGACGGTATCGCCGCACGGCTTGCCGCCGCCGATGTCGGTGTGCTCATCGCGGAGGACGTGGAGGACGTGTACCGGATACTGGGCGCGGAAAGCGTGGACTGCCTGGTGATTCAGCCGAATGGCAGCGAGGTTGGGCCCGAGTATCTTGCGGAAGCACTGGAGCAGCGCGCGGTAACGCAGCGACTTCCCGTGGTGCTGTACGGAATTGAGGACACGGCAGCTGCGGCGCGATGGAAACGCGCAGATGACATCTTCGCGCTGCGCGAGGCGCGCTCGACCGAGCGCTTGCTGGATTACATCTATTTCTTCCTGCATCGCAGCGCGGCATCGATGTCGCCGGACGAGCGCGAGGCGCTGGAAGAACTGCATGGCTCGAACCGGATCCTCGAGGGCAGGAAGGCGCTGATCGTCGACGACGACATGCGCAACATTTTCGCGCTGGCGACGGTGCTCGACGAGCAGGGGATGGTGATCGCGTCCGCCAACAACGGCCGCGACGCGATAGCGATGGTGAAAAGCGCCTCGGATATCGACATCGTGCTCATGGACATCATGATGCCGGAGATGGACGGCATCACGACCATACAGGAGATCCGCAAGCTGGAACGCGGCAAGGACCTGCCGATCATTGCGGTCACTGCCAAGGCGATGAAGGGTGATCGAGTGAAATGCATCGAGGCGGGCGCGTGGGATTACCTGTCCAAGCCCGTCGACCGTGTCCATCTGCTTGCAGTGCTGCGCGGCTGGCTGCACCGATAGGCAGGACACGCCATTGCTTAAGATTATCGAACGCAAACGGGGAGGCAAGGATGAGTGACGTTGCGGAGCGGGTGGAGCGCGATAAGGCGAATATCCTTATCGTCGACGACCTTCCCGACAAGCTGCTGGTGTTCGAAACCATACTGGAGGGCCTCGGGCAGAATCTCGTCATGGTGCGCTCCGGGTCGGAAGCACTCGCCGAGGTGTTGCGGCGCGAGTTCGCGGTAATCCTGCTCGACGTCAACATGCCGGATATCGACGGGCTGGAAACCGCCGAATACGTGCGGCAGTACAAGAAGTCGGCGCATACGCCCATCATTTTCATTACCGCATACGCCGACGAAATGCAGACCGCGAAGGGGTACTCCCTCGGTGCGGTGGATTACATCCTCTCGCCGATCCAGCCGGAAATCCTGCGCAGCAAGGTAAAGGTATTCGTCGAGCTCTTTCACTTGCAGCAGCAGACGCGCATCATGGCCGAAGAGCGTGTCGCGCTCGAGCGGGCCGAGACCGCGCGCAGGGCCGCGGAGGAAGCGAACAGGCTCAAGGATGAGTTCATCGCGATGCTTTCCCACGAGCTGCGCAATCCGCTCGCGCCCATCCGCACCGCGATGGAGGTGATACGCCGGACCGCACCCGCCGACCCGGGTCTTGCCCTGGCGAGCAACATGATGGAGCGGCAGGTAGCCCATCTGGTGCGGCTGGTGGATGAATTGCTGGATATGGCGCGCATGGGCCGCGGGCGCATCACACTCAAGAAGGAGCAGTTGGAGCTCGAAAGGGTGATCGCTCACGGCCTGGAACCGGTGCGTCCTCTCATCGAGTCGCGCCGTCACACACTCACGGTATCGGTACCCCCCGCGCCGGTCTGGATTTCGGGGGATTTCGTCAGGCTCGGGCAAATCATCACCAATCTCGTCAGCAACGCCGCGAAGTTCACCCGGGAAGGGGGGCGCATACAGGTTGACGCCACGGCGAGCCGGGGGCAAGCCGTCATCGTCGTTCGCGACACCGGCGTTGGAATCGAACCGCAGGTCCTGCCGCGGATATTCGAGCTGTTCGTGCAGGGCGAGCGCTCGCTCGACCGCAGCGAGGGCGGAATGGGCATCGGACTGACGCTGGCGCGGCAACTCGCCGAACTCCACCAGGGTCGTATCGAGGCCTATAGCGAAGGGCCCGGCAAAGGCGCCGTCTTCACGGTATTCCTGCCATGCATCAACGCAGTGGCGACGGCCGGTGCGGCGCCGGCCGTTTCCGGGGCGCCGCGGCTCCGCGACCGCCGGGTGCTGGTCGTGGATGACAATGCGGACGCCGCGGAAAGTACCGCGATGCTGCTACGGCTCGCAGGTCACGAAACCAGAGTGATTACCGAAGCGGCGGAAGTGATTTCAGCCGCTGCCGAGTTCATGCCGCATGTGGTGGTTCTCGATATCGGCCTGCCCCGAATAAACGGCTACGAACTCGCACGGCAGCTGCGGCAGCAAGCCGACAACGCGGAGGTCGTCCTCATCGCTCTCACGGGCTATGGCCAGAAGCAGGACCGCGAACGTGCCGCCGAAGCAGGGTTCGATTACTACTTCGTCAAGCCCTTCGATCCAGGCGAGTTCGAAGCCGCGATCGGCGCCGGCCCCAAGAACAGCGGAAAGTTGTCGTCGAACGGAACGCGCGCATCCAGCTGATCGCGGACGCATGCCGTGCCTGCCGCGCAACGCGGCGACGATGCGCCGGTTACCTGGTCGACTTCCCGGAAGAGACGTTCTTGTCGACGATCGCGATCAGGATCAATACAAACCCGAGGACCCGCAGCGCGTAGATGAAACTCGAGGGCTCATGGTATACGGCCAGCATGTGCGCGAGACCCTGGTTCAGCGCGAACAGCACGAACGCCACGGTGAAAACGAGAAAAAGGCGGTCCGCGGTCTTGCGCCAGAAGCGCAGGAAGAATAATGCGGCAATCAGATAGGCGAGCGTGACGGCGCCCGAAAGGAATTCGACCATCAGTTGTCCTCCGATTCCCAGATGAATCCGTAGAGCAGAAAGAGAAGCCCGGCAAGCGCGGGAAGGAGACGCCACAACCGCAGATCGACCTCGGTCGGATACACGATCAGATCGAAGAACAGCAATATGTTGCTGACCGACAGTCCCACGAAGCACAGTGTGCTCCACAGCAGCATCCGCACCCCCGTATGCATATAGCTGCTCCCCAGAAGGACCGTGCAGGCAAGGCAGGTGAGGACAGCCATCAGGTAAAGAATGAAATTGAAGGTTTCCATGCGCTACCTCTTCCGGAACTTGAAGGCGTCTGCGAAAGACTGGATCCTGGTGTCCCGCAGCGCATAAATCATGCGGATCAGCGTCACGGGCCGCTCGTTGTAGGCCTGCGCCAGCGTGTGGACCTGCGCGTCGAGAGCGTCCGACGCAGCGCGGTAGCGCACACGCTTGTTGTCGTCGAATTCGACCAGTCCGCGCGACCGCAGCGACTCCAGGGAGGTGACGGCGCCCGCTTCGGTGATATTGACGTCCCGCGGCAGTTCGCCCAGCAGCTCGGGCAGCGTCCACCACCGCTCTGGCTGCTTGAAAATGAGGAGCAGCAGTTCCGCGACGGGAACCGACGGAACGGCAGTCTGGATGAACCGACAGAACGCCTCGGAAAAAGCGGAATCTTCCATAAGCTCTCGAGAGGGATTGCAGCCAACCAGCGAGCAATCTATTCCAACCGCCGGAGTGAGGCAAGCGCTTTCCCGCACCCGGCTGCGCCGGAGCGTTTTTTCCATGCGGCAAGTGAGGCAAGTCTGCCTATCGGCCTTCAGGCGTCTTCGAGCCCTTGCGCACCGCAATCCGTTCTGCAATGCTAGGACACCGAACCACGAAATTCGCTCCTCTCCCTTTTCGCCTCTCTTCTCTCTCGCGTCTAGCGCATGGTCGCCTTCGCCGTCCGCCGACTTACACAAAGCGTCGCAGTGCTGCTCGTGATGTCGCTGCTCGTTTTTATCGGTGTCTACGCCATCGGCAACCCGGTGGACATCCTGATCAATCCCCAGGCCGATCAGGCGGAAATCGCGCGTGCCACCGCTGCGCTCGGGCTCGATCAGCCGCTCTGGCGGCAGTACTGGACCTTCCTCTCCGGCGCGTTTGCCGGCGACCTCGGCAAGTCCTTCGTCGCCAACATTCCCGCGGTGCAATTGATCCTCGAGCGCATGCCGGCGACGGTGGAACTCGCGCTGACCGCGATGGTGATCGCGATCGTGCTCGGGATACCGCTCGGCCTCCTTGCCGGGTTGAAGCCCGAATCCTGGACCGGCAAGACGATCATGGCGGGCTCCATTCTCGGCTTCTCGCTGCCCACCTTCTGGGTGGGGCTGATGCTCATCATGATCTTCTCCGTGCAGCTCGGCTGGCTGCCGACCACGGGACGCGGGACGACCGTGGAAGTGCTCGGTCTTCACGTGAGCGTCGTCACGTGGGACGGCATCCGCCATATTCTGCTGCCGGCGACCAATCTCGCGCTGTTCAAGCTCTCGCTCCTCATTCGCCTGACGCGCGCCGGTACGCGGGAGGCGCTCGCCCAGGACTACGTGCGGTTTGCGCGCGCCAAGGGCCTGTCGATGCGCCGCGTGGTGGCGGTGCACGTGCTGAAGAACATCATGATCCCGATCGTCACCGTTGTCGGGCTCGAATTCGGCTCGGTGATCGCGTTTGCGATCGTCACGGAAACGATTTTCGCCTGGCCCGGGATGGGCAAGCTCCTGATCGACTCGATCAACGTGCTCGATCGCCCGGTGATCGTCGCCTACCTGCTGATCATCGTGTTCCTATTCGTGGCGCTCAATCTCATCGTGGACTTCGCCTACACACTGCTCGATCCGCGCGTGCGGCTTGCCGGGGCAAGGTCGTGAGCGCCGCCGCGCAGGCGGATACGCCGCGCCTGGCCGGGGAATTCGCCCGGAGCCGCGCCGCAGTCGTGGGAGCGGGGGTGCTCGCGCTGATTCTCTTCGCGGCGATTTGCGCACCGCTCATTTCGCCACAGAACCCGTACGACCTGGCGCAGCTCGACATCATGGATGGCAAGCTTGCGCCGGGCGCGAAAGGCATGGATGGCGTCATCTTCCTGCTCGGAACCGACGATCAGGGCCGCGACATGCTCTCCGCGATCTTCTACGGACTACGGATCAGCCTGGGCGTGGGCGTAATGTCCACCATCGCAGCGCTCGCAATCGGCATGGCGATCGGACTGATCGCAGGCTACGCCGGCGGCTGGGTGGACGGACTCATCATGCGCATCGTCGACCTGCAGCTCTCGTTTCCCGCGATCCTGATCGCGCTCGTGCTGCTCGCCGTGCTGGGCCAGGGGGTGGACAAGATCGTCATCGCGCTGATCGCCGTGCAATGGGCCTATTACGCCCGCACTGTACGCGGCAACGCGCTGGCAGAAATGAAAAAGGAATACGTGGATGCGGCGCGCTGCATGGCGTTCGGCGCCGCGCGCATCATTTTCCGTCACATCCTGCCGAACGTGATGCCGCCGCTGATCGTGGTGGCGACAGTCCAAGTCGCGCACGCTATTGCGCTCGAGGCCACCCTCTCCTTCCTCGGGCTCGGCATGCCAATCACCTCGCCATCGCTCGGGCTCCTGATCTCCAACGGCTTCGCCCATCTGCTCTCGGGAAAATACTGGATCAGCTTCTTCCCGGGGATCGCGCTGCTCGTCACCATCGTCAGCATCAATCTCGTCGGCGACCGGCTGCGCGACGTGCTGAATCCGCGGCTCGCGAGCCACTATGGCGTATAAGGCCCGTTAACGTGAGGGCGTGAGAGCGGGAGCGGGGGAGATCGAAACAACGATTGCTCTCGACCTCTCGACCTCACGACCTCCCGATCTCCCGCTCTCCCGACCTCCCGATCTCCCGACTCCCGAGGTCTTATGGACACATCACTGCGCCTGTATTCCCACTGTCTCCACGATCTTCTTGTAGCGCTCCGCGTCCTGCTTCACGCGCTTCTGGAACTGCGCCGGCGTCATGCTGACGGGCTCCGATCCCAGCTTGCCATAACGTTCTTTCACGTCCGGCTGGCTCAGCGTCGCCGCCACCTCCTTGTACAACCGGTCGATGACCGGTTTCGGCACACCCCTCGGGGCGAACAGGCCCGTCCAGATGGAAGCGTCAACGCCTGATATGCCGGCTTCCTGCGGCGTGGGCCAGTCCTTGGCAAAGTCCCAGCGCTTGGCCGTAGTGACGCCGAGCGCCTTGACCCGTCCTGCCTGCAGATGAGGCAGCACGCCGGGAACGCCGGCAACGGTCAGCATGACCTCGCCCTGCGAGACGGCTGTGACGGCGGGCGCGCCGCCCTTGTACGGCACGTGGTGCAACTTGATCCCGGCCGCCGCAGCGAGCCACTCGGTCGCCAGATGATTCACCGCTCCCGAGCCCGGAGAGCCGTAGCTCATCTCGCCCGGCTTGGCTTTGGCCGCCGCGACCAGGTCCTTGAAGCTCGAGATCGGCGACTTGCTGTTCACCACCACCACCATCGGCCCGTCGTTGACCATGGTGATCGGGACGAAATCGCGCTCGACGTCAAAGGGGATCTTCCGGAAAATCCATTGATTGATCGCGAACTCGCCGGTATGGGCGAGGAGCAGCGTGTAGCCATCGGGCGCCGCCTTCGCGGCGATGTTCCCGGCGATCAGGCCACCGCTGCCGGTCCGGTTGTCCACGACAAACTGCCATCCCAGGCGCTCCGTCATCTTGCTCGCAAGCACCCGGGCCGCGGTGTCCACGACGCCCCCGGGCGCAAATGCAACGATGAGCCGTATGGGCCGGGCGGGATATTCCTGCGCGCACACGGCAGCCGACGCGGCCAGGAAAACGAACAGCACAAACTTCGTCATCGCTCGCATATTCCTCCTCCTTCAGAAAAGATCTTTCCATTTTGCCCTGACTTTTTCCTGCAGCTCTTTGCTCGCTTCGGCCACGTCGGGAAACTCGTCCAGATGATCGTACGGCCGACACGCGTCGATGACGGCTTTCGAACTGAACGGCGCCTGGTAGCGATAAGCGACGAACATCGGATCGTTCTTCGATCCCATGCCGCGTTTGATGATGTCGATGTCCACTTCGGGATCGGTCCGGGTGGCCACCGCCCACATCACTTCCTGCAGGTTGGACGGGTCGATGTCCTCGTCCACCACCACGGAGTAGCGCGACATGTACGCGCCGACCCCGCACTGGCTCAATATGTGACCGGCCTGTTTCGCATGCCCGGCATAGCGTTGCCTGATCGAAACGACATTGAACATGCGCGCCCCGCCGATTTCGTGGGCCCAGACCGCTTTTACGTCGGGCACGCCGGCGGCAAGCAGCGCATCGAACAACAGAGCGGACCGCATCACCGCCTTCGAGTACGAGTAATCGTTGGGCGGCTTCGCCGGCGGGCTTCCCATCAGAATCGGGTCGTTCCGGTAGTAAATACGATCGAGGGTGACCACTGGCGCCGGATGGGCCTTGCCCGGGTAATAGCCGTGGAATTCGCCGAACGGCCCTTCGATCCGCTCGTCTCCCGGCTGCGCCCAGCCCTCGAGCACGATTTCGGAAGCGCTCGGGAAAAGCAGGCCGGTCGAATGGCCTTTCACCACCGACACCGGTTCCTTGAGGATCGCGCCGATGTAGTTGTACTCGCACATGCCAAACGGCACTTCGATTCCCGAGATCAGGTAACCGAGCGGGTCGCAGCCCGCCACGATCACCACCGGGAACGGCTTGCCGGCCTTCATGTACTTGTCGTACTGGATGGCCCCGTGCTTGCCCGGCACCATGTCGAGCCCGACGTGGTTTTTGTCGTGGATCATGACGCGATAGGTGCCCACGTTGACCCAGTCGGTGTCGAAATCCCTGGTGACGACGCAGCACCCCGTGCCGATATAACGTCCGCCGTCCTTTTCGTGCCAGAACGGCGAGGGGAAGGCGAAGAGGTCCACTTTCCCGCTATCCTGGATGTTTTCGAAAACCGGTCCGGTTTCGGCGACGACGGGATCGTACTTGGGCGCCTCCGACTGCCACGATTTCGGCTTGCCGCGGAGCTTCTGGACCAGTCCGTGATGCGTTTCTTCGATTCCCAGACGCAGAATCGAGGACAGTCGTGCCGGGCTGCTGGTGCTGCACGTCAGGACGCGAAATCCTTTCGGATAGCCGGCGATCTCATCAAACAGCAGCGCCGGCGGCAGATCTTTCCTGACGTTGACTTCGCTGATCGCGCCCAATTCCAGGTTCCAGTCCGCGCCGCGCACGTCCTTCAATTCGCCAAGATCCCGGACCCCGCGCAGCCAGGCGCGCAAATCGAGTGGGTTTCCTTTTTCGGAACGGCTCACTGCGCACCCCGTGTTCGAAACCGCCGATGAACGCCGATGAACGCCGATAATGCCGTTTCAATAAGCTTACTAGTAGGGATTTTCATCTGCGTTTATCGGCGTCTATCTGCGGCTAATTGGGTTTTCGCTTGCGCGCGGCGAGCTTCACCGCTTCGATGATCTCGGGGTAGGCGGCGCAGCGGCACAGATTGCCGGAGAGATAGTGCCGGATCTCGTCCTCGGTCGGGTCGGGTTTCTCGTCGAGCAGCTGGCGTGTCATCAGCACAAAGCCGGGCGTGCAGAAGCCGCACTGGAAGGCGCCGCATGCGATGAACGCCTGCTGGACGGCGTCCAGAGCCCCTCCGGCGGCGGCATGCTCGATGGTGACGACTTCCGCCCCGTCGACGAGCGACGCGAGGTACAGACAGCCGGACACCGCCGCGCCATTCACGAGCACCGTGCAGCAGCCGCACAGCCCCTGGCCGCAGCTTTCGCGCGCACCGAAAAGACCGAAGCCCTCCTGCAGCAGCTCGACCAGGTTCCGGTGCGGCGCGACCTGCGCCGTAACGGGCTCGCCGTTGAGCGTGAAGCGTATCGTCCGCAATGTTGCACTCATGTCAAAACGTCAAAAACCAAAATTGGCCGCAGATAAACGCCGATTAACGCCGATAAAAACCAAAAAACACAGGCCATAACGAACGCAAGGAGTTCATCGAAAAAACAAAAAAACAGAACAGATTGATCAAAACATCACAACTCCTAGTGTGCTCTGTGCTCTGCATGGCTGGAGGTTTTTCGCTCTTGATTCTATCTGCGTCCATCTGCGTTCATCGGCGGCTGCATTCCGGGTTTTAATCCTCCGGCAACGGGGCGCCCTGCGCGGCGCGCAAGGCGCGATATACTGCCTCGGGCGTGAGCGGCAGCGAAGTCAGCCGCACGCCGACCGCATCGTCGATCGCGTTGGCAACCGCCGGCGACACGCCGAACGTGCCGCTTTCACCGACCCCCTTTGCGCCGAAGGGTCCGCTCGCCTGCTCGGCATCGACCGCCTCGTTCTCGATGCTGAGCGGAATGTCGAGGATGCCGAGAATCTTGTAATCGGCGAGCGAGGCATTCGTCACCTGGCCGGCGTCGAAATTCATCTTCTCGAACAGCGTGAATCCGAGCTGCATGAGCGCCGCACCGGAGAGTTGCGTCTCCACGATCCGCGGGTTGATCGGCCTGCCGGCATCGACCACGTTGATGAGCCGCGTCACGCGCACGTGGCCGGTCTCGGTGTCGACTTCGACCTCCGCACCGGCGGCACCCACCATCCAGAACGGCGTCACGTTGGCGGACAATCCCGTCTCGTGATTCGTCGGCGTGTAGCTTGGAATGAAGCTGCCGACGCCGACGACATTGCCGGCCTGCATGCCGTACTTTTTCCTGAAAAGTTCCGGGACCGGTGTCGTCTCGGCCGACAGTCCCAGCTCGCGCGCGAGGGCCAGCAGCTTGTCCCGCGCGTCCCCGGCGGCAAGCCTCACCGCATGGCCCATGTGATAGGTCGAACGCGAACCAAGCGTCGCCATATCGTATGGCGTGACATCGGTGTCGGGGTGCACGACCGCGACGGATTCGACCGGAACGCCAAGCGCCTCGGCGGCAATCTGCGCCATCGCCGTGTCGGAACCCTGCCCCATGTCGACCGTGCTGCAATAGACGCTGCAGGTGCCGTCGGCGTAGACGTTGACGATCGAAACCGAGGTCGTCGGAGAGATCACTGCCTTGAACCCGATGGCGATCCCGCGACCGCGGCGGACAGTACCGGTGCCGCGATCAAATGGACGTTCCCAATCCATTCTCGCCGCCAGCCGCTCCAGCACCGTATCGATCGCGGCATCCCGCATCACCGTGCCGGTCGCCTGGGGCCGCCCGTTGCGCAGGATGTTCTTGCGGCGGAATTCGAGTGGATCCATCTCGAGTTCGCGCGCGATCATGTCGCTGTGGGATTCGTACGCCCAGACGAGTTGCGGGATGCCGAAGCCGCGCAGTGCGCCCGCCGGCGGCAAATTGGTGTAGAGCGCGTACGAATCGATGTGCACGTTCTCGATGTCGTACGGCCCGGGCGCGGTAAAACCCGATTTCTGCGTAATGCGCGGGCCGATGTCCGCGTACGCCCCGCCGTTCCACCATACTTCGCACTCGCGCCCGGTGATCCGGCCGTCTTTCGTGACGGCGCTCTTGATGCGCAGGGTGCTGGCGTGCTTGGTGAGGGTGTAGAACTGTTCCTCCATCGAGAGCGAGATCTTGACCGGGCGGCGCGCGAGCAGCGCCAGCGCCGTCACCAGCGCTTCGAGCTTGATGTAGAGCTTCGCGCCGAACCCGCCGCCAAGATACGGCACCTTGACCCGTACCCGGTTCTCGGGCCAGCCGAGCAGGCGCGCGATCTCGGTACGCACGAACGAAGGGCTTTGCGAGGCGGTGTAAATGGTTACCGCAGAGTCGGCTGGATCGACGGCTGTTACGAAGGGCTCGAGCGGCACGTGCAACACCTGCTGTGTGCGAAACGTGTGCTCGAAGACGTGATCCGCTTCGGCAAACGCGCGCGCCACGTCACCGCGCCGCAGGTGATAGTCGAGCGCAATGTTGGTATCGCGGCGTCCCTGCAGGTGCTTGAGATCGGGGAACGTTCCGGCCGGCTTTAGCACCTCGTGCACGATCGCCTCCGAATTCATGGCCTCGACCTCGTCGAACACGGCAGGCAGCTCGTCGTACTCCGCGACGATCTGTTGCGCCGCCTCCTCCGCGACATGAGGATCCGCAGCGAGCACGACCACGACCGGTTCGCCCACATAACGCACTTTTTCGAACGCGAGGATGGGCTGATCGTGAAATGCGGGGCCGTAGTGGGGATCAGGGATGACGGCGCGGATGTCCTCGCCGGTCACCACGCGATGCACTCCGTTCACCGTTTGGGCAGCGCTCACGTCGATGCGCTTGATTCGCCCGTGCGCGACCGTACTGCGGAAGATCTTCCCGTAGAGCATGCCGGGCAGACGCAGGTTGTGCATATACTCCGCGCGCCCGGTGACCTTCGCCCTCGCCTCGAGCCGCGGAATGGAGCGCCCTACCGCTCCGCTTGGTGTCGCCCTGGTTGCCATCGTCTTAGCGTCACTCATCACCCGTCACTCGTCACCGATCTTCAAGCGCCTTTCGAATCGCTCGTCCTACGTACACCCGCAACAGCTCTCTCTTGGACGCCGCCGATCCGTGGCTGTCTCCGATCAGGGAGGCTTCGGCGGCGGCAATATCCCCCCCCTGGCGCAACAGGTTATCCGCCACGCGGGCACCGCGCAGCGCGCCGTCC
>JACQOK010000273.1 GCA_016202565.1 Betaproteobacteria bacterium
CTGCTTCACCGCCCCGTTCACCTTGAGCCAGATCGCTCCTTTGGCGGGGTGTCCCACCCTGGCGATCGGCTTCAACATCGTACAAGGCGCGGAATTGTCGAATGCCTTGCCCATTTCCCACGGCCGGCCCATTTTCTTGGCTTCGCCCTGGAGGTCGCGCCGCGTCATGTCGAGCCCGACGCCATAGCCGAAGACGTGCTCCAGCGCTTTGTCCTCCGGGATATCCGCGCCGCCCTTGCCGATGGCCACCACCATCTCGATCTCGTGATGAAGGTCCCTGGTCGCTTGCGGGAAGGGCAGCGTGGCGCCGTTTTGCACGACGGCGTCCGCCGGCTTCATGAAAAAAAACGGCGGCTCGCGGTCGGGATCATGACCCATCTCGCGCGCGTGTTCGGCGTAATTCCGGCCCACGCAGTAGATGCGGCCGACCGGAAACGCTTTATTGCTTTCGGCAACCGGCAGCACCGGCACGCCGGGAAAATCGATTGCGTAATTCAATGTAAATCGTCCTTGTGCCAGGGGTTCAACTCGAGTTCGACGCCGCCGTCGCCGCCGCTCTGCGGGATGATGCCAGTCGGGAATGATGCCGTTCGGGGGTGCATGCTGCGAAACCTGCCGACCGTGTGAAACTGGCAAATTATCGGGGAAGAGGCTGCGGCGCGTCAATTTCGGCGGCCCGATGCGGCGGTTCAGCCGTTGTATACTCGCCGCTTCACCGACGATCACCGCACTGGAGGACGCATGAAAATCAAGTCGATAAATGCCACCATTCACCGGATCAACGCCGAGGTACCGCTGCTCAAGCATCCCCTCGCGCGCAAGATCGTGTTTTGCGAAGTTGAAACCGACGATGGCCACAAGGGTTACGGACTGACCGGCGGCGCGTACCTCCCGCTGTCGATCGCCACTGCGATCAACAAGGAATTCCCGCCGGTGCTCAAGGACATGGATCCACGCGACACCGAAGCGATTCACGAGAAGGTGTGGTGGAAGATGAACCAGCGCAGCATGACCGGGGTGATTTCGAGCGCGCTCTCCTGCATCGACATCGCCTGCTGGGATATCCATGGGAAGGTTGCGGGCCGCACGATCGCGCAGCTCCTGGGCGGCGCGCGCGACTGGGCGCCGACGTATTGCACGTTCGGTTTTCCCGAGTACGACCGTGACGCGCTCAAGCAGGCGGCGAAAGATCGTCTCGCCGAAGGTCACCGCCGGCTGAAGATGGTGGTCGGCGTCGACAAGGGCGGCTGGCAGGAAGACGCCAAGCGGGTAAAGCTCGTGCGCGACACCATCGGCCCCGATATCGAGCTCATGATGGACGCCAATTACAAATTCCAGCCGGTCGAAGCGAAACTGCTGTGCCGCGAGGTGGAGGAGTGCAACATCACCTGGTTCGAGGAACCGCTGTATGCCAACGACACGCGGGCGATGGCGGACCTGCGGCGCTCGACGCGCATTCCGCTCTCCGCCGGCCAGATGGAAGGGCACCGGTGGCGTCTGCGCGAACTGATCGAGCGGCAGGCCGTCGACATCATCCAGCCCAACTGTTGCTACAACGGCGGCTACACCGAAACGCTCAAAGTCGCTCACCTGGCGCAGTGTTTCAATCTGCCGATCGCCAACGGCGGCGGCTGGCCGCTGTTCAACATGCACGCCATGGCGGGACTGATGAACGGCTGGCGCGTCGAGTTTCATCTCGACATGCAGTCGGTCGGCGAGCAGGTATTCGTGAAGCCGCCCAAACCGGAAAACAACATCGTGAAGATTCCCGCGGGGCCCGGACTGGGGCTCACGCCCAACTTCGATGCGCTCAAGGACAGTCGCATCGCGGAGTAAAAAGGCCTGATTCAGCCGCCGATGAACGCCGATAGACGCCGATAAAAACCAAAAGATTTTTCATTGCCAAGGACGCCAGGAACGCCAGGGAAAAACAAGTCTGACGCAAAAGCAGTGGTAGCTCGGAAGAAGCGACGTGGATTCCGTCAACACAGTTTTTTTGGAGGGCCTTCGTTCCCGCTTCTCCCGGCCCGGATTTCATTTCATTCCATTCGGGCTTGCTTCATTTCTTTGGCGTCCTAGGCGTGCCCTTTACATTCTTTGCGTTAAGGTCTTGCTGTTGATCTTATCGGCGTTTATCGGCGTTTATCGGCGGCTACACGTCTTTGCAGTTAACATCAGCTTTCGCGGGGAGCGATGAACGAGACGGCGGGCCTGTGGGCGCTCTTTACCAGCAGCTTTCTCGCCGCGACGCTGCTCCCCGGCGGCTCCGAAGCGGTGCTCTTCGGCGTGCTCCGATTTCACCCCGAGCAATTCTGGCCGGCGCTCGCGGTGGCAACGCTCGGCAATACCCTGGGCGGCATGAGTTCCTATCTCATCGGCCGCATCATTCCGCAAACCAAACCTCTTAGAGGGCTCGACGCGGTGCGCAAATACGGCAGCCCCACGCTGCTCCTGGCGTGGGTGCCAATCATCGGCGACCCGCTGTGCGTCGCTGCGGGCTGGCTGCGGCTCAACCCGTGGCTTGCGGCGCTCTTCATCGCCATCGGCAAATTCGCGCGCTATTGGGTCATCGCCGCCGCAACAACGCCGTAAGCGGCGAACGGCGAGCAGCTGACCGCTTACCACCTATCCTTCCCACGCCCGCTTGATGGTGCGATGCAGTAGAATTCTTCCTTTACGCACGCATCACGCCCGATGACCGCCCGCCTGCGGGAAATTCCGTACAACTACACGTCGTTCTCCGACCGCGAGATCGTGATCCGCCTGCTCGGTGCGCCGCTGTGGGATCTCCTTAACGAGCTGCGCGCGCAACGCCGCACCGGCCGTTCCGCGAAGATGCTCTACGAGGTGCTGGGTGACATGTGGGTGGTGACGCGCAATCCCTACATCCAGGACGACCTGCTCGCCAAGCGCAAGCGGCGCGCGGCGCTGATCGCCGACATGCGCGGCCGCCTCCGCGAGATCGAGGTACGCCGCACCAATACCGATGAACGGGTGCGCCGCCTGCTCGAGGCGGCGAATGCGGCGGTTGCTGCTTTCGAGTTGGAATTCGAAGATACGCTGAAGCTCAGGCGCCGCGTGTCCAATCGGCTGGCGCGGGTCACGCGTCGTGACAACGTTCAGTTCGACGGACTTGCGCGCGTGTCGCATGTCACCGATGCGACCGACTGGCGCGTCGAGTATCCCTTCGTGGTGATCCATCCGGAGACCGAGGAAGAGGTCGCACCGATCGTCAAGGTGTGCATCGATCTTGGGCTTACGATCATTCCGCGCGGCGGCGGCACCGGCTATACCGGCGGCGCGATCCCGCTGACCAGGCTTTCGGCGGTGATCAACACCGAAAAGCTCGATCGACTGGATCCGATCGAATACGCGCAACTGCCGGGCGTGGAGGGAAAGGTCGCGACGCTGCGCTGCGCTGCGGGCGTCGTCACCCGGCGCGCGATGGATGTGGCGGAAGCGGCGGGACTGGTATTCGCCTGCGATCCCACCTCGGCGGATGCTTCCTGCATCGGCGGCAATGTCGCCATGAACGCCGGCGGAAAGAAGGCAGTGCTGTGGGGCACGGCGCTCGACAATCTCGCGGCCTGGCGCATGGTGACGCCGGATGCGGCGTGGATCACGGTCGAACGCCTCGACCACAATCGCGGCAAGATCCACGAGGTCGCAACGGCGCGCTTTCGGATCACGCGTTACGCCGCGGACGGGAAGACGCCGCAGGGCGCCCCCGAGATCCTCGAGATCCCCGGCTCCCGGTTTCGCAAGGCAGGGCTGGGCAAGGATGTCACCGACAAAGCGCTCGGCGGGCTTCCCGGCGTGCAGAAGGAAGGCTGCGACGGGCTCATCACGCAGGCCACCTTCATCCTGCACAAGATGCCGCCCTTCATCCGCACCGTTTGTCTCGAATTCTTCGGTGAGGTGCGCGAGGCGGTGCCCTCGATCGTCGAGATCAAACGCTATCTCGACGAGCACCTGCAGGCGACCCTTGCCGGACTCGAGCATCTCGACGAGCGTTACGTCAAGGCAGTCGGTTATGCGACCAAGTCGCGCCGCTCCGGCCGGCCCAAGATGGTCCTGGTCGGGGACATCGTCGGCGACGACGAGGATGCGGTCGCCGCAGCGGCATCGCAGGTGGTGCGAATCGCCAACGCGCGCGGTGCGGAAGGCTTCATCGCGGCAAGCGGCGAAGCACGCAAGAAATTCTGGCTCGACCGCGCGCGCACGGCGGCGATCTGCAAACACACCAACGCATTCAAGATCAACGAGGACGTCGTCATTCCGCTCGAGCGGCTCGGCGACTACTCCGACGGCATCGAACGCATCAACATCGAGCTTTCGATCAAGAACAAGCTCAAGTTGCTCGGCGCGCTGGAAGACTTCCTGCAGGGCGATCTGCCGCTTACCCAGCATGATGAAGCGGTCTCCCCCGCCGAGCTGACCGGCGACCGTGTCGAGCGCGCGCTCGCCTTGATCGCGGCAACGCGCGCCCGCTGGCGGTGGCTGCTGGACAACCTGGATACTCCGCTGAAGGCGCTGAACGATGAGCGCAGAGTGCAGAATGCAGAGCGGAACAGCGAGCCGGTCGCATTCTATTCATCGCTCATCACTCATCACTCATCACTCAACACCGGCGGGACACTGTTCCGCCTGTTACAAGACCACACCTTCCGCGTCTCATGGAAGAGCGAGTTGCGCGCGCAATTCGCCGACATGTTCAGCGGCCGGCCGTTCCAGAAGGTGCTGGAAGGAATCGATGCCGTGCACCAGTCCGTCCTGCGCGGCCGCGTGTTCGTGGCGCTGCACATGCACGCGGGCGATGGCAACGTGCACACCAACATCCCGGTCAATTCCGACAACTACGAGATGCTGCAGGAGGCGAGCCAGGCCGTGGCGCGCATCATGCGGCTCGTGGTGTCGCTGGACGGGGTCGTCTCCGGCGAGCACGGCATCGGCATCACCAAACTCGATTTTCTGGATCCGGGGAGAATCGAGGAGTTCCGCTTGTACAAGGAGCGCGTCGATCCGGCGGGCCGTTTCAACCGGGGGAAACTCCTCAGCGGGGCCAATCTCGAAGCCGCCTACACGCCGAGCTTCAGCCTGCTGGGCGCGGAAAGCCTGATCCTCGAACAATCCGAGATCGGACGGATTTCCGACTCGATCAAGGATTGCCTGCGCTGCGGCAAGTGCAAACCGGTGTGCGCCACTCACGTCCCGCGCGCAAACCTCCTCTACAGCCCGCGCAACAAGATCCTCGCCACGAGTCTGCTGATCGAGGCCTTTCTCTACGAGGAACAGACGCGCCGCGGCATTTCGCTCGAGCATTTCGACGAGTTCAGCGACGTCGCCGACCACTGCACCGTGTGCCACAAGTGCGTGAGCCCGTGCCCGGTCGACATCGACTTCGGGGAGGTCTCCGTCGCGATGCGCAACTTCCTGCGCCGCCACGGCAAGCGCAAATTCAATCCGGGAACGTTCGCCTCCATGCTGTTTCTCAACGCGACCGACCCGCGCACCATCCATGCCGTGCGCAAGGTGATGATCGAATGGGGATACGGCATGCAGCGCATCGCTCATCAGACCGCCCGCACGCTCGGCCTTGCGGCCGAGCAGACCCGGC
>JACQOK010000259.1 GCA_016202565.1 Betaproteobacteria bacterium
GTGCCATCCGCTAGCCGGACACGAGCGAAACCCTTGCGTTTTCGCCATCTGCCGCGACCGTAAAACTTGCGCAGTCGCCCAAGCTCTCGGATGGAGGTTCCAACGGCAAAGGTCTCGACATTGGTGATGTCTCCGATAATCTCGAAGTACATCTGGGTATGCTTTCAGAGTTTCGAGGCTGCGTCACTCTGCCGTATAACGCCCGCGGTGAAATGCGCGTGCGAGCGTCTCTCGCGGAGCGTCATTTTCGACCGCGCGGTTATGCCTCTTAGACATGAATCGTGGTTACCTGACCAAGATGCGAGGAAATATCGAAGGTCAACTTTGTGAGTTCGAAATTGGCTTGATCTATCTCGGCAGCTATCGCCAAGATATCTTCGGCTGTCATTTCTTCGCCGACTTTGAACTTCAGTAATCCTCTTGCGGTAGTTTCGATAAGCGCAATCTTGTCCGCAGAGCCACTCGGCCCCCATATACCGTGGACAATGCTATTGCGCTTAGGTCGTAGAGTATTGGCGATGTGGTCAAGCTGACGCCGCAGGCGCGTTTCGAAGTCTGTTCCTGGCAGAATTTCGTGCGCCAGCGCTTTTGCAATATCGATCAGCAACAAAGTGGATATGTGTGTGGTAACTGCTTGTGCCCTCGGTTGTTTCATCGGCGTGAGCTCCCACACAAGCGTTTCAATGGATTTCTCAAGAAACGTCCACTGAACTGCAACTCGGCCAATGGCACTCAGGTGATTTGCGTTGGGAGCCAACATTGAATGAAACGTCACCATTCGTAATCACCAGTCTGTTGAGGCATAACGTCCGCGTTGAACGGCGGGAGCAAGCGCGCGCAGCCGCGCTTGGGAGCGTCCGTCTTCGAACGCGTTGTTAGCCGTCATGACCATCCCCGCTTCCAAATGTCATTGGCGCGATGCACTTTATGCGGCGCAACGTATTCGCCGCTCGAGTCGTTCACGAACCCACCGAATATTTTGAGCTTCCGGAATGCAGGCGCTTGCCGGC
Organism: Betaproteobacteria bacterium; assembly: GCA_016202565.1. Lineage (GTDB taxonomy): Bacteria > Pseudomonadota > Gammaproteobacteria > Burkholderiales > SG8-41 > DSOT01. The sequence continues at coordinate 1,011 of JACQOK010000259.1, forward strand.
CCCATTCAGCGTGAGTGTGATTCTCACGCTCCCAACGGCCATTCGCAATCTCGAGGTCGGATTTGTGCGAGGTACTCCACTCTCCAGAACAGGAAGCGCATAACTCGAGCGTGGTCTCGGCCACCCATGCCTTAGCCGAAGAAGCCGAAAGCGAGCGGCGAATGAGATTGGAGTCCTCGCGCTTGCAGTGTTCGCCACTCCACGATAGTAACTTCTCCGTAACCGCCTGAAGCAGTTGCCGGTTTGCCGCGAGTCCGTTCTCCGGAGACTCGAAGTAGGCTCCCCGATATCCAGATGCAGCATTGAAGAAGAGATCGAACAGCGTCTGGCCGATTTCGGCGCAATAGATCACGCGAGCAAACCCAGGACTGTCATCGCAGTCTTGCGTGTGGCAGCAAACGATGGTCATTTCGCGCCTCACACGATCCGTAATGTCACTAAATGGCACGGCGCTCAATAGGGCGGCCACTCTGGCCGGATCCGATTTGCCGATGTACTGCCAGGTTGTCACGCGATCCACCGTTCTCGTCTGACGGCTAACGTCTTGGTGAACGGCGGGCCAGTACGATACTCAACAATGGCACGGCGCTGGCGGCCCGTCCGTTCCACCTAAAGTTAGACGACGTCATTTATCACGGCTTTGGGTGGCAGACCATTCCGCGACTTGTCTGCGCAGATAGAACTCCCACGTCGGGTGTACGGAGAGTTCGTCACCAGAATGCACGTTTTGGATAAGCTTCACCAGGTCGGTCTGAATAAACTCGAGCTTCGCCTTGCGGACAACTTCGCTCGAAGTATTCGAGTCGATGTTGAATAGTCGCATTGCAGCACGGCGCACGGCTGTCTCCTTGACGCTGTGACCACTCTCTTCGAGAAGGCTGGCCACGACCTTGCGGGCCGACTCGGAGAGCTGCGACCACTTTCTGTGAAATGCCTCGTCGGAGGCACTGCCGAACCCACTTGCGGCGAGCCATGCTTTCACGGCCGACGCAACATCTTGGGCTGCGCCAAGCTGACCAGGGTTTACGATTAGCGCTGTCATTGCGCCTTCGAGCTTGACCTTCGGATCGGCAAAGGCAAGGATTGGGAGCTTCTTCGCCTCGAAGAATTGGCGGTACGCGAGAATCGCCAGTTCTTGGTGAATCCAAACAGACGAGCGGTAGCCCCACTCCTGGCCGTCCAGGCCGATGACCATCCCACGGTCGTGGAGGACAACGACCGCACCGACACAACCGCGAATGGCGTCGAGAACGTGGCGTCCGAGTGCCTCAAGGTCCTGGACGGTTTCGGCGAAATAGGCCTCGAACCCTGGCGTCCCGTCGATGACGGTCTTCAGGAGAATCCCAAGAGTTTTCTCCTGCTCAGACAGCTGACCACAGCTGATAAAGATGAGATTCTTCGACATACCCTCTCGGTCAAGTCGTCCAACGTCCGCGCCCACCGGCGCGCGGGCACAGTCGTTGAACATGGCACGCCGCTTCACGCGCATCCGAGTGGGGCGTGCGGTCAGACGCCATTGCTCTTCTTCTCGCCGTGTAGAGCATTCGCTACCCCCAATTTGTTAACCAATTCATCGGCCACTGCGTGATTAATGTACGCCATGTTGGACTGAACAAAGTCGGCGAGGTTGTCGTTCGTCGCGCCACTCTTGGCGAGGCCAAAAAATGCGGTGATCCCGACCCCGATCCAATACCCAGTCACATATTTTGGAAAAAAGCGCACCGCAATCCACGTCACCACAATGAAAACAACGATCAAGAAGATCAGACTGATGATGTAACGGGAGACGGGCGCGGGGGCTGTTAGCCAACCGTTCTTGTACCAACGAAATGCCGTAGGGATGCCGAAGCGCGCAAGAATGAATACCTGTCCCAAGGTAAATGCTCCAACGAACCCGCCGACCACCCAGGCGACAATGAAGAACAGTATTTCCATCACACCTTCCATCGCGCGATGCCGTCGTGTCGTCTAACGTAAATTGGTTGAAAATTTGGTTGACTTTTTAGTTGACGATTTAGGTGACAATTTAGTTGACACCCGTCTCATTCCCTTCACGCCTGCCACTACTCCGCTGTCATCCTCCCCCCTGTCCGATACGTTACCCCCGAAAAGAGCCTAAGGCAATTGCGCCTTTCGGAGGAGGGAACATGCCCGAGCCTGTCACTGCACATGCGCTCCCGGAAGCGGCGCGTCCGCGGCTGCTTGACCTGGCGCGCGATGCGATAAGGCGGCGGCACTACAGCTACCGCACGGAGGAAACCTACCTGCACTGGATGAAGCGATTCATCCTGTTTTGCGGAAAGCGGCACCCGCGTGAGCTGGGTGCGGGGGAAGTCACGGCGTTTCTGAATCACCTGGTGCAGGAACGGCACGTAGCCGCGGCCACACAGAACCAGGCATTGGCAGCCCTTCTCTTCCGCTATAAGGAAGTACTCGCGCAGCCGCTGCCCTGGCTGGAAGGCCTTGAGCACGCCAAGCGCCCCATTAGGCGGCCGACGGTGCTCACGGAGGATGAGGCACAGCGCCTGGTCTCCGGGCTGCGCGGCACAAAGTGGCTGATGGCGAGTCTCTTGTATGGCGCGGGCCTGCGGCTGCGCGAGTGCCTGAAGCTGAGGGTGAAAGACGTGGACTTCGGGTACCGCCAGATCCTGGTCCGCGACGGCAAGGGCGGCAAGGATCGCGTCACGATACTTCCGGGTTCCATCATCGAGCCTTTGCAGGCGCATCTGGTGCGAGTGAAGGCCTTGCACGAGCGCGATCTCGCCGACGGCTGCGGCGATGTGGAATTACCGGACGCCATCGCGCGGAAGTACCCGCGCGCGCGGCCGGCATCACGAAGCACGTGAGCTGCCATACCCTGCGGCATTCGTTCGCCACGCACCTGCTTGAAAACGGCTACGACATTCGCACCGTTCAGGAGCTGCTCGGGCACTCGGATGTCTCCACCACAATGATTTACACGCACGTGCTGAACAAGGGCGGGCGCGGCGTCAAAAGTCCGCTCGACCGGGCGAACCAAATTCCCGCCGCGTATCGCATTGCCGGCGTCTGAGCGCGACGGCGAGGGAGATTCGTTTTCGTTGCGCGCCGTCAGTAGCTCGTCGGCCAGTTGCGGAGCAGGTGTTCGCCGACGCCGTTCTTCAGGCGCAGGCGGTGCACTTGCAGCGTGCGGATGAGATAGTCGCGCGTCTCACGCGGATCGATCACGTCCTGCGCTTCATACAGCTCGGCGAGCCCCCACGCCGCGGTGTCGCGCTCGACTTCCGCCTTGAGCTGATTGAAGCGCTCGGGGTCGTCCTCTTGCTTCACGCCGTAGAGCACGTTGACCGACACCGCCGGGTCCATGAATCCCAGGTCGGCCGTGGGCCAGCACACGACCTCGTCCGCGTTGCGGCCGCCGGCCATGTTGATGTAGGCCTGGCCGTAGCTCTTGCGCAGGATGACGGCGAGCCTGGGCACGGTGACGAGCGAGAGCGCGTTCATCCAGTTGATGACCTTCCCGGGCATCCCGCGGATCTCGCCTTCGACGCCGATCAAAAAGCCCGGCACGTCGACGAGGAACACGAGCGGCACGTTGAAGGAGTCGCACAGCACCATGAAGCCCGTCACCTTCTGGCAGGCGTCGGCATCGAGCGCGCCGCCCTTGAAGAGCGGATTGCTCGCGATGAAGCCCACGCTCTTGCCGTCGAGCCGCGCGAGCAGCGTCGCCACCGACTTGCCGTAGCGCTCTTTCAGCTCGAAGCACGACTCCTTGTCGGCAATGGCGGCGACGATCTTGCGCACGTCGTAGACCTTGTTGCGCGACTCCGGAAGGATGTCGAAGATCTTGCGGGATGCCTCGTCCGAGCCCGGCGGAACGGGGTGCTCGGGCGGCGGCTCCATGTTGTTGCCCGGAAGATAGGAGAGAAATTTTTTGATCGCATCGAGCGCCTGCTCGTCGCTGTCGACCGCGAGATCGGCCAGGCCCGAGACCCCCGTGAGGAGTTTCCAGCCGCCGAGTTCTTCCGGGTCGATCGGCTTGTTGATCGCGATCGAGGTGACGCCGGGGCTGGCGATCGCCATGATCGCCCCTTTGCGCACCACCACGAAGTCCGACATCGCCGAGTACCAGGTCGAAGAGCCGTAGCACTGGCCGAGCAGGGCGGAGGCCCACGGGCTTTCGCGCAGGCGCTGATATTCGGTCGGGTCCTGCGCGATGATGGCGCGGCCGGCCGAGCCCATGCGGTCCGGCATGCGCGCGCCGCTCGACTCGCCGAGAAAAACGAGCGGCAGGCCACGCTTGGACGCAACCTGTTTCACGTGCCGGATCTTTTTCATGTTGACGACGGAGGAGGAGGCGCCGAGCACGGTGAAATCGTTGGACACCAGCGCCACCTCGCGTCCGCCAATGCGCGCAAAGCCGGCGATTTTGCCGTCCGCCGGCGTCTTGTGCCTGACCTCCGGGCGGATCGCGCGCGCGAAGCGGCCGGACTCGATGAACGAGCCGGGATCGACCAGGCAGTCGATGCGCTCGCGCGCGTTCAAGTGGCCCTCCGCCTTGCGCTGGGCGAGCTTCTCCGCCCCGCCCATCGCCAGCGCCGCGGCGGTCTTTTCCTGCAGTTGCTTGATCAGGTCTTCAAACGGCACAACGGTTCCTGCTTTTCTGTCACTGGGCCTTGATGCCCGCGGCCTTGATCACTTTGCCCCACTTCGCAATTTCTTTGTGGATGAAAGCGGCGTACTGTTCGGAGGTGTTCCCGACCGGCTCCGCGCCAAGACCGGTGAGCCGGTCCCGCAGATCGGCCGATTTCACCGCGCGCGCGACCTCGCTCTGGAGCCGCTCGAGGATCGCCCGTGGCGTGCCGGCCGGCGCGGACATGCCATACCAGGTCGTCACTTCGTATCCGGGCACCCCGCTCTCCGCTACCGTGGGAATATCCGGCGCCGCGGTCGAGCGCCTCGCTCCGGTCACCGCAATCGCCCGCAGCTTCCCGGAGCGCGCATGCGGATTGACCGTGGGCAGGTTGCCGAAGTACAGCGAAACCTGGCCCGCCATCAATTCGGGGAGCGCCGGCCCGCCGCCCCGGTAGGGGATGTGCACCCACTTGATGCCGGTCATGTACTGGAAGAGCTCCGCGGACAGGTGGACCGTGGTGCCGATGCCGGACGACCCGTAATTGATATCGCCGGGATGTTTCTTCGAGATCGCGATCAGCTCCTTCACGGTTCTCGGCGGAAACGAGGGATGCACCACCAGCAGGTTTTGCGATTCCGCGATGAGCGTAATGAAGGCGAAATCCTTGATGGGATCGAAGTTGAGCTTGATCAACGCCGGGTTGGTGGCGTGCCCGGGAGCATTCATCAGCACGGTGTAGCCGTCCGGCGCGGCGCGCGCCATCAGCTCGGAGGCGATCGCGGTGTTGGCGCCGCCGCGATTCTCGACCACCACCAGCTGGCCCAGGTTCTCGGAGAGCTTGGGCGCGAGCGCGCGCGCCACGATATCGTTGGTGCCGCCGGGCGGGAACCCCACCAGGAAGCGGATCGGCTTAACCGGATAGCCCTGCGCAGAAACGCCCGCGCAGAGACAGCCGGCACAGATTGCCGCGGAGATTTTCAGGAAGTTCACCATGTGCTTTCCTCCTCTTGCCTTCCCCTTATGCTTTTCTGACAACGCTCACCGTCTTGCGCCGGGTGTCCACTCGCACGATGTCGCCGGTCTTGATGAATTCGTAGGGAGAGCGCAACCAGCCTTCGGTGATGGTGATGCCGGCGAACACCGCGCCCTGCACCATGACCGGGTTGGTCACCCCGAACACGAAGGCCTTGGGCGCAATGCCCTTGTGCTTGATGTCGTAGAACGCCCATCCGGCCGCAATGCCCCCTTTGGCGCTAGGCGTGATCAGGATCTTGTCCTTGATATTATGCCCCTCCAGCGCATGGCCCGGGCGCGAGATGAGTCCGCTCCAGCGATCGAGATCGTAGCGGGGACTGAAGCCCTCGGTGGAAACGAGCGCCTCACCTTCGACCACCGGGCCGAATGCGCGCTTGACCTTGAATTCTGCGCTTCGCTGCTTCTTCATCGCGGTCGCATCGCACTCAGATCTGATCTTCGCCGGTGCAGGCGATTTCGATACACGCCTGCGTGCGGCGCAGGATCGTGTTGAACTTGTGCGCGCTGATGATGTTGGCGAGCTTGGCCGAGTTGGTCACGAGATTGCTCCAGCCGTTCCTCGCGCGGATCTCCGCGATGTTCTGCAGGATGTAGAAGCACACCCCCTCGAGCACGACGCCGCCCGCAGCCTCGATCGTGTCCAGGTAGCCGAGCTTCCGCGCCGCGCTCTTGACGCCGTTGCTGGTGGTGATGAAGAGCTGGCTCCCCGCCTTCACCGTTCTGCCCTCGAGCAGCGCAGCCAGAGTTTTCATCTCGAAGAGCGACTGCTGCGGCCCCGAGAACACCACCAGATTGAGCGGATTGTCGTGCGCCGAGTAGTCCGCGTAGACGCGCGCGATGTCGCGGTTCGCGATGCTCACGATTTCCTTCGGCTTGTTTCCCGCAAACGCCGCCTTGAGCGTCGGCGCCTCCGGCGTCACCCCGACCATATGGAACATGCCCATCGAGCCGTAGCTGGCGAGCGCCGCGCCCAGGTGTTTCAACTGGTCCGCGCCCGGGCGCTGCTTCACGCCGTTGAATACGGGCACCGCGAAGTAATCCTGGTGCGCCGAACCCACTATCTTGCCGACCGCGCCCCAGTCCGCGACGTCCCGCAGGTCGGCTTTGAGATTGACCTGGAAGGAGCCCTTGCGGTGCTGATCGAGATGAAAGCCGTATTCGGGCACGCGGCCGGTGAGCGCCGCGGCGAGGGCGACCGGCCCCGACTCGAAGTTGGAGCGCGCGCCGAACACGGAGTTGGCATAGATCACCGTCCCCGTGTCGCCCCATGCCACATGCTCGCCCTTGTGCGGCTGGTAGAGCGTCTGGTAATTGATGCAGGTGTCGGCGGTGACCACGTCCATTCGGCGCAGGCAGCCGATGAGTTGCCGTTCCTTCTCCGCCTCGCTGCGCGTCTGCCCCAGTTTGTCGACATAGTCGAAGTCGACGCAGCGCGCGTTGGTGGTGGTGTTGCGGATGCAGCGCGCGTTCAGTCCCGCCATGCGCTCGAGGAAGGCGTGGCCAGCGTCGCCCATCACCTCGATGTCGCCCATCATGTGCACGTTGGAGACGGGCACGAAGCGCTTGGCGCCGAAGAACTTGCCGATCTCGATCTGGAGCGCCAGGGCTTCCTTCGCCGCCGGGCCGAACTCGCCCTTGAGCATTCTCCTTTCTTCCGCGGTGAGCTTCATGACAGTCGGTGAGCGGTGGTCAGAAAAACAGACTGGTGGTCACGATTTACGGTTCACGATTCATCGCCCTACCGCGCTTTGGGCACAAACCCTTTCTCGTAATGCGGTCCGCTCATGGTGCCGTCGACCGCTTTGCCGATGATGCCCTGCGAGAGGTCCTTGATCGCGATGAAGATCACGTCCTCGTCATCCGGCGAGGCAACCAGGGTATGCGGCGCATTGGCGGGGATGTAGATCAGGGTGCCGGCGGGGGCCACCACGCGCTTGCCGTTGACCGAGCCCACCAGCGTGCCCCGCACGACGTAATTGAACTGCTCGTTCTTGTGGGTATGCATGCGCGAACCGGTGCCGCGCGGCTTGTGGATGTAACCCACCAGCATGCGCTCGCCCTCGACCACACCGCCGTGGGAGGTCGAGTAACCGGTTCCCGCCGGCACCTTTCTGAGATCGGCCATCCGGTAGTGATATCGGCCGTTGCCGCCCTTGACTGCCCCCGCGGTCTTGGTCTTCGTCTTGGTTTTCGCCTTGATCGCGCGCTTCTTCGCTGTCGCCATCGTATTTCTCCTCATCCGCCACTCGCTACCGCCTGATCAATACCTACGACCATTCGGATTGTTGGGCATCACCGCGTTCAGCCCAACCCACATTTCTCAAATCCTCAATCCTCGATCCTCAATCCTCAATCCTCGATCCTCAATCTCTTAGAGATAGTCAATGATTTTCCAGTCGCCCGCTTTCATGCTGACGACGCTCTTGCTCATCCCGGGACGGCGATCGGCGTAGACCCTGCCTTCCTTCATCACGAGCTGGATGGTTTCCTTCTTTTGCAAGCAGGTGATGTCCTTCACCGGATCGCCATCGACCGCGACGATGTCGGCGAGCTTCCCGGATTCGATCGTGCCGAGATCGTGGCCGCGCTGGATCGCCTGGGCGGCATTGCGGGTCGCCGTCAGGATCGCATCCATCGGCTTCATGCCGAGGTTCACGTAGATTTCGAGTTCGGCCGCATTGCTGCCCATGTCGGGCTCGAAGCCCATGTCGGTGCCCATCGCGATCCGGACGCCGGCCTTGTACATTTTCTGGAAGGTGTCGAAGCAGAACGGCTGCAGGTACTTCATCTTGCGCAGCACGAATTCGGCGGTGCCATGTTCGCGCCGCAATTGAATGGCGTGGTCGGTGCGGTGCGCGAGCGTGGGCGTCACCGGCACGCCGGCCGCCGCGATGAGATCGATGGTCTCGTCGTCGTTGAAGACCATGTGCTCGATGGTGTCGGCGCCGGCCTTGAGCGCCATGCGCTGCGCCTGCGTGGTAAAGCAGTGCACCGCGGCGCACTTGTGGAAGGCGTGCGCTTCGTCCACGATCGCGTCGAGCTCCTCCTGGGTCATGTTGCGAATATCGGGCTCTTCCTTGTCGGTGCCGCCCCCGCCTGAAGCACAGGTCTTGATCACGTCGCAGCCGGCAAGCAGGTTGGTGCGCGCGAGTTTCCTGAGTTCCCACGGCCCGTCGGCGGTGTTGAAAC
>JACQOK010000260.1 GCA_016202565.1 Betaproteobacteria bacterium
CATCATGGCCATGCCCATCTCGGCCATCACCGTGCGCACGTCGGCGAAATCGACGTTGATCATCCCCGGGCAGCTGATTATTTCGGCAATGCCGGCGACCGCCCCGTGCAGCACCTCAGTGGCGGCCTTGAACGCCTCATCGAGGGTCACCTGGCTGCCGAGCACCTGCATCAGCTTGTCGTTGGGGATGACGATCAGCGAATCAACGTGCTGAGCAAGAGCATCGAGGCCTTCCTGCGCGATGCGTAGACGCTTGCCTTCAAACGCGAAGGGCTTGGTCACTACGGCGACCGTGAGGACGCCCAGCTCCTTGGCGATTTCGGCGACAATTGGCGCAGCTCCGGTACCGGTACCGCCCCCCATGCCGGCGGTCAGAAACAGCATGTCGGCCCCGTCGACCAGCTCGGCGATACGCTCGCGGTCCTCGAGCGCCGCCTGGCGGCCGATTTCCGGATCGGCGCCGGCACCGAGCCCCTTGGTGATACCGGCGCCGAGCTGCAACTGGACCTTGGCCTGGTTGCGCTTCAGGGCCTGGGCATCGGTGTTGGCGCAGATGAACTCCACCCCTTGGACCCCTTGCGCGATCATGTGATCGATGGCGTTGCCGCCGCAGCCGCCGACTCCAACTACCTTTATTACCGCCTCCTGGGATTGCGTATCTATGAGCTCAATCATGTGGCCCTCCTATTGAACGTGAAAGTGGAATCAAACCGAACCCCCGTATGCTCCGTGTCAGTAAACCCAGCCATCAAAAATTCCCAGTGAACCAGCTTCGCATCCGTTCCAGCACCTGCTGGAAGGTACCGACCTGCATGCGCGCGATCTCGCGGCTTCGATACTGTTGTACTCCGGCGAGCAAAAGGCCCACGCCGGTGGAATAGCGCGGATGACGGACGACCTCGGCCAGCCCGCCGCTGTAATTCGGCTGCCCGATGCGCACCGGCATGTGGAAAATTTCCTCGCCCAGCTCGACCATGCCCTGCAGGACGCTCGAGCCGCCGGTAATGACGATCCCCGAAGACAGCAGCTCCTCGTAGCCGCTGCGCCGCAGCTCCGCCTGCACCAGCGAATACAGTTCTTCGACCCGCGGCTCGATCACCTCGGCGAGCGTCTTGCGCGAGAGTTCGCGCGGCCCGCGATCACCCACGCCCGGGACTTCCACCATCTCCTGCGGATCGGCAAGCTGCGACAGCGCGCACCCGAAGCGCTGCTTGATGTCCTCGGCATCCTTGGTCGGCGTTCTCAGCGCCATCGCGATATCGTTGGTGATTTGGTCGCCGGCAATGGGGATTACCGCGGTATGGCGAATTGCGCCGTGCGTAAACACCGCAACGTCGGTGGTGCCCCCTCCGATGTCGACCAGGCACACCCCGAGGTCTTTCTCGTCTTCGGTGATCACCGCCAGGGCTGAAGCGAGCGGTTGCAGAATCAAGTCGCGCACTTCCAGCCCGCAGCGGCGCACGCACTTGATGATGTTCTGGGCGGCCGAGACGGCCCCGGTCACGATGTGCACCTTGGCTTCGAGCCGCACGCCCGACATTCCGAGCGGCTCGCGCACGTCTTCCTGGCCGTCGATGATGAATTCCTGGTTCAGGATGTGCAGGATCTGCTGATCGTTCGGGATCTGCACGGCCTTGGCGGTCTCGATCACGCGATCGATGTCCATCTGGACGACTTCCTTGTCCTTGATCGCGACCATGCCCTGCGAGTTGAAGCTCTTGATGTGACTGCCCGCGATCCCGGTGTACACCTCCCGGATCTTGCAGTCGGCCATCAGCTCTGCTTCCTCCAGCGCGCGCTGAATCGCGTGGACTGTGGTTTCGATGTTGACGACCACGCCTTTCTTGAGACCGCGCGACGGGTGGCTGCCCATGCCGATGATCTCGAAGCCGCCTTCCGGCTTGATCTCGGCAACGATCGCCGCGATCTTCGAGGTGCCGACATCGAGCCCCACGATCAATTTCTTGTTCTCTCTCGCCTTGCTCATATCCCCTCTACGCCCCCGCTATGCCCTGCCCTTCCGCCCTTTTGGGGCTGTCTTTTCGAATCGCAATTCGGGAATGCGCACCGCAAATCCGTTCGCGTAGCGCAGATCCACGAAATCGATTCGCCGGTCAAGCCGTCCCAGCGTACGGCCGTAAGCCGCAACAAACCGGGCAAGTCGCGCTTCGACCTGCTCGCGCCCAAGTTCGAGCGTCGGCCCGCCTTCAAGCCGGACCCGCCAGGCGCGCCGCGGCGTCACCTGCACCTGTGCCGGCGCCTTGCCGATCGCGGCGAGGGTGCGCCGGAAGAATTCGTACTGCATCGCGATTTCCTTGGCCGCTTCGGGCGGACCCACGAATAGCGGCAGATCGCCGTCGTAGGCGGCATTGAACACTTCGCCGTGGTTGTTCACGAGCGCGAGATTGCCCCAGCGTGCAAGCGGCACATGCTCCTCCAGCGTGACCTCGAGGCGGTCCGGCCAGCGCCGGCGCATGCTGACGTTTCTGACCCAGGCAAGCTGCGCGAACGCGAGCCGCGTGGCAGCGAGATCCAGCGTGAAGAAATTTCCCCTGATCTCGCGCCGGATCAAGGCTTCCACCTGTTCGCGGCTCACCAGCGCGACCGCGTTGGTCACGCGCACCTCCCGCAGGGGAAAAACCGGCAGGCGGAGCACGAAATGCAATGCACCGAAGAGCACGAGCAGCGCCGCCACCGCGATCAGAGAATCGGCGAGTCGGTTCAGGATGTCGGGTCTATCCCACATGCGCCAACTCCAGAATCCTCACCACCAGGTCTTCGAACGATATGCCTCGTGCGCGTGCTGCCATTGGCACCAGGCTGTGGTCCGTCATGCCGGGGATCGTGTTCACTTCGAGCAGGTAGGGTTGGCCGCTCGCGTCGAGCATCACATCGACGCGCCCCCAGCCGCTGCAGCCGAGCAGACGGAACGCCGCCAGCGCCGCACCCTGCACCATTTCCTCCTGAGGCTGCGGCAGCCCGCACGGGCAGATGTAACGGGTGTCGTCCGAAAAGTATTTGGCCTCGTAGTCGTAGAACACGCGCGGCGTCTCGAGCCGGATCAGCGGCAGCGTCTCCCCGCCGAGAATGCCTGCGGTGAGTTCGATGCCTTCGACGAAGCGCTCGGCGATGATCACGCTGTCATACTGCGCAGCAAGTTCGAACGCGGACTGGACTTTCTCGACCGACGTTACCTTGCTCATGCCGATGCTCGAACCCTCGCGCGCGGGCTTCATCATCAGCGGCAGGCCGATTCTTGCGGCCACGCCTGCGAAATCGCTGTCTTGCGACAGCAGTTCATACGGCGGCGTGGACACCCCCGCCGCCTGCCACAGGAGCTTGGTGCGCCACTTGTCCATCGCCAGCGCGCTCGCCATCACGCCGCTGCCGGTATAGGGGATGCCGAGATATTCGAGCGCCCCCTGCACCGTGCCGTCCTCTCCGAAACGCCCGTGCAACGCAATGAACACGCGATCGAATTTCTGCGCGATCAACTGTTCCAGACCTTGATCGCGTGGATCGAAAGCGTGAGCATCAACGCCTTTGCTCCTGAGGGCCGCGAGCACCATGGTGCCGCTCTTGAGCGAGATTTCACGCTCCGCTGAACGGCCGCCCATGAGTACTGCAACCTTTCCAAATTTCGTCACGTCTCCTCTCCTGCCTCTTTCATCGCTTCTCCGATGATTCTGACTTCGCGCTCCAGTTCGATGCCGAACTTTGCTTTTACCGCGTGCTGCGCAAGCTCGATCAGCGCCTCGATATCGGCGGCCCGGGCGGCGCCCCGATTGACGATGAAATTGGCGTGCTTTGGCGAGATCACGGCGCCGCCGATCGCGTGTCCCTTGAGGCCACACGCTTCGATCAGGCGGGCGGCATAGTCGCCGGCAGGATTGCGGAATACCGAACCGGCATTGGGCTCATTGAGCGGCTGGCTCGCGATACGCCGCGTCAGCAATTCCTTGATCTTGTCTCGGGACATTGCGCCATCACCGCGGACAAGTTTGAAGGTCGCGGCGACGAACCACTCTTCGGAAGGATGAGGGATGAAAGATGAAGGATGACCTGTGGCAGCGGGGTCTTCGCCTTCCGCCTTCAACAGGACTGTCCGGTAACCGAATTGGTATTGCGCCGGCGTGCGCTCGTACAGCTCACCGCCGCGATCGATGGTGCACACTCGGGCAACGATCTCCCAGGTCTCGCCGCCGTAGCAACCGGCATTCATTGCCAACGCGCCCCCCACGGTACCGGGAATTCCGGCGAGAAACTCCGCCCCGACCAAGCCGTGCAAAGCGGCAAAGCGTGCGACCTTCGGGCTCGGCAAACCGGCTTCCGCGTAAATCTCATCGCCGCTCGCCTCCAGCCGAAGTTTCCGGAGCGCCCAGTGCGTAAAAACCACGGTGCCCCGCAGCCCGCCATCGCGCACGAGCAGATTGCTGCCCAGACCGACGAAGTGGATCGGCTCGGCCGCGGGCACTGTGCGCAGAAATTCCTGCAGGTCGGGAAGATCCGCCGGTTCATACGCCCGCGCGACACTGCCGCCGGCGCGCCAGCTCACGTGGCGCGCCATCGGCTCGTTGTGTCGCAGCTGCCCGCGCAGATCAGCCGCCATCGGCATCGCCCCGTCCACTCGGTTCGTATTCACGGACAAGAGTGAAACGCTGAAGGGTGACGGGTGACAGCTCGATCCTTGAAGTTCTCGAGAAACGCGCGTGAGCGTTGCTGTATTCATCCTTCATCCTTCATCCTTCATCCTTGCCAGCATCCCCGCTACGCTGCCGATCGAGCCCGCACCCATCGTCAGCACCACATCGCCGTTGCGGGCTGCCGTGCGGATCGCGGTGGGCAACTCGGAGACGGAATCCACAAAGATCGGCTCCACCTTGCCCTGCACCCGTACCGCGCGGGCCAACGCCCGGCCGTCGGCCGCGACGATGGGCGCCTCGCCGGCGGGATAAACCTCTGTCAGCAGCACTACATCGGCCGTGGACAGCACTTTGGCGAAATCCTCGAAGCAGTCGCGCGTTCGCGTGTAACGATGCGGTTGAAAGGCAAGCACAACGCGCCTTCCCGGGTAAGCACCGCGCGCAGCGGCCAGCGTTGCAGCCACTTCCACCGGATGGTGGCCGTAGTCGTCGATCAGCGTGAAGCTCCCGCCGCCGGGTAGGGCGACTTCCCCGTACTGCTCGAAGCGCCGTCCCACGCCGCCGAATCCGGCCAGCGCTCTCGCGATCTTGGCGTCGGGGACGCCGACTTCCATGCCGACCGCAATCGCGGCCAGCGCGTTCTGGACGTTGTGCAGCCCGGCCAGGTTGAGTGTGATCTCAAGATCGGGAGGCGTTTTTCCGTTGGCCGCGCGCACCACTCGGAATTTCATCCGGCTGCCCGCAGCCTCCACATCGACGGCGCGGATTTCCGCTTCTTCGGCGAGGCCGTAGGTGGTCATCGGTTTCGTGAGCCGCGGGATGATCTCGCGCACGTTGGCATCGTCCACGCACAGCACCACGACGCCATAGAACGGCAGGCGTTGCACGAAATCGATGAACGCCTGCTTGAGCTTGTCGAGGGAGTGGTCGTAGGTCACCATGTGGTCGGCATCGATGTTCGTGACAACCGCAAGCGTGGGTTGCAGGTACAGAAAAGAGGCGTCGGATTCATCGGCTTCAACCACAATGAATTCGCCCTGGCCGAGCTTGGCGTGCGACCCGGCCGCTTCGAGCCGGCCGCCGATGACAAAGGTCGGATCCATCTCGGCTTCCGCCAGCACGCTTGCGATGAGGCTCGTAGTAGTGGTCTTGCCGTGCGTGCCCGCGACTGCAATGCCCTGCTTGAGCCGCATCAACTCCACGAGCATCAGCGCCCGCGGCACGACCGGGATGTTCTTCGCGCGTGCCGCGAGCACCTCGGGGTTGTCGTCCGGCACCGCGCCCGAGACCACCACGGCATCGGCGCCGGCTGCGTATTCCGCGCCATGTCCCTTGAACACTTGCGCGCCGAGCGCTTTCAATCGCCGCGTTGCCGGGTTATCGGCAAGATCCGAGCCGCTTATCCGGTAGCCCAGGTTGAGGAGCACTTCGGCGATACCGCTCATGCCGGCGCCGCCGATCCCCACGAAATGGATGTGCTTGACCTTATGCCGCACAGCAGCCCCCAGAGAGGAGAGAGGGGAGAGAAGAGAGGAGCAACACCATGGTGGTGCGCTGGCGCGCGCCTTTCTCCTCTTTCCTCTCTCTTCTCTCCTCTCTCCTTTCTCCTCTCGTATTCATGTGGCGAGCTCCATGCACGCCTCAGCCACCGCGCGCGTGGCTTCGGGTTTTGCAGCCGCCCGCGCCGCCGCCGCCATTCCCATGATCTTCTCGCGCGTGACGCTGGACAGGAGCCCGGCGAGCTTCTCGGCCGTGAACTCGCTTTGACGAATCAGCACGGCGGCGCCGCGCTCGACCAGGTAGCGCGCGTTCACCATTTGATGATCGTCGACGGCGTGGGGATAGGGCACGAGCACGCTCGCGATACCGGCCGCAGCAAGCTCAGCGATGGTCGTGGCACCGGCACGGCAGACCACCAGATCGGCTGCGGCATAGCGCGCCGCCATGTCGTCGATGAACGGAACCAGTTCAGCCGCCACACCGGCGCGCCGGTAGTTCTCGTGCAGTGCCGCGATATGCGCCGTTCCCGACTGATGCGTGACGCGTGGGCGCGTCTCCTGCGGCATCTGGGCAAGCGCCCGCGGCACCGTCTCGTTCAATACCTGCGCACCAAGGCTGCCGCCGATCACCAGCAGCTGCAGCCGCCCCGAGCGCCCCCTTAGCCGGGCCTCAGGAGGCTCGAGTGCGGCGATGTCTTCGCGCACGGGATTGCCGACCCAGGCCGCGGCCACGCGAGTACCAAAAGCGCCGGGGAATGCGGCCAGGATGCGATCGGCGAGCCGCGCGAGCACGCGGTTGGCGAGACCGGCGACCGAGTTCTGCTCGTGGATCACCAGCGGCCGGTTGAGGAGGCTCGCCATCATTCCGCCCGGAAACGCCACGTAGCCGCCCATGCCGAGCACGACGTCCGGGCGGTGCAGGAAAATCGCCCGGGCGCTCTGCCAGAAGGCGATCAGCAGGTTGAGCGGCAACAACACCAGGCTCAGGAGACCCTTGCCGCGAATGCCGGAAAAACGCACCCACGCCATCGTGTAACCACGAGGCGGAATCAGCGTGCCTTCCATGCCGCTACGCGCGCCCAGCCAGACGATGTTCCAGCCCTGCGCCCGGAGGTAGTCTGCCACTGACAGAGCGGGGAATATGTGACCGCCTGTTCCGCCCGCCATGATCATGATGGTGCGGGTCATGTACGCTTCCTCGCGCTCCGACCAATGACGTGAGTTCTCCACGCGCTCATATGGCGAAGCCTCGCATGAGCTGCCTGTTTTAGTTCCGGCATAACGTTCGCATCGCGAACATTAGCCTTCACTGAAGTCGGCAGCTCTCCTTCACGCCCACCGCAGACGCAAGCTCCCCAGGCTTTCATACGTTGAGGCCTCTCATTAGCTGCCGACTTTCCCAGTCGATGCGCAGCAGCAGGGCGATGGCACAGCAGGTGACAACGACTGCGCTGCCGCCGAATGACAGGAGCGGCAGCGTCAGTCCCTTGGTGGGCAGCACGCCCATGTTGACACCCATGTTGATGATGACCTGCACGCCGATCCACAGCCCGATGCCCTGGGCCACCAGCGCCGAAAAATAGTGCTCGAGCATCACCGCGCGGCGGCCGATCGCAAATGCGCGCACGACGAGCCACGCGAACAGCAAGACGATCGCGAGCACGCCCGCGAAGCCGAGTTCCTCGGCAATGACCGCGAGCAGGAAATCGGTATGTGCCTCCGGCAGGTAGAAAAGCTTCTCGACGCTGCCGCCCAGGCCCACGCCAAACCACTCGCCACGACCGAAAGCGATCAGCGCGTGCGACAGCTGATAGCCCTTGCCGTAAGGATCGGACCACGGATCCATGAAACCGAGCACGCGCTGCAGCCGATAGGGCGAAGCGAGTATCAACGCCACGAAGCCGATCACCAGCATTACGAGCAGCCCGGCGAACAGACGCCAGCTCATGCCGCCCAGGAACAGAATGCCCATCGCGATCGCGGCGATCACCGCGAACGCGCCCAGATCCGGCTCCCGCAGCAGGAGACCGCCGGTAAGCAACATCACCGCCAGCATCGGCAGGAAGCCCTTGCGGAGGCTGTGCATGAAGGCGGCCTTGCGCACGGTGTAATCGGCAGCGTAGATCAACACGAACAGTTTCATCAGTTCGGAGGGTTGGAGGTTCACAAAGTAGAGCGACAGCCAGCGCCGGCTGCCATTGACCTCGCGGCCGATGCCCGGTACCAGCACGAGCGCGAGCAACGCGAGCCCCAGCACGAAGAGATACGGTGCGGCTTGCTGCCACAGCCGCAGCGGGATCTGGAACACGATCAGCGCGATTGCGACGCTCAGAGCAATGTAGACGCCATGTCGCAGCAGGTAGTATGCAGACTGATGCCCGGTGCCGCGGCTGCCCTCGGCAATCGCGATGGAAGCCGAGTACACCATCACCAGTCCCAGCCCCAGCAGCACGGTGGTGATCCATACCACCGCGTGGTCGTACTCGGCCGCAGGGGCCTGTCGATTTACGTCCGTGTAAAACATCACCGGTCACGCTTCACCAGGTTCTGCACGGCGGCGACAAACATTTCAGCGCGGTGCACATAGTTGCGAAACATGTCGTAGCTTGCGCAGGCGGGAGAGAGCAGCACGGCATCGCCCGGACGGCTTGCGCCGAACGCCGACTCGACCGCTTCCTGCATGCTGCCCGCGCGCGCAAGCGGCACGCCGCAGCCCGCGAGCGCCTTTGCAATGGCATCGGCATCCCGACCGATCAGCACCACTTCGCGCGCACGTGCGGACACCGGCGGGGCGAGCGGGGCGAAATCCTGGCCCTTGCCGTCGCCCCCCGCGATCAGGACCACCGGCTGCAGCATGCCGGAAAGGGCCGCGACGGTTGCGCCGACGTTCGTGCCCTTGGAATCGTCGTAGAATGCGACCCCGCCGATTTCTGCCACCTTCTGCACGCGGTGTGGCAGTCCCTTGAACGCACGCAGCGCCGCAAGCAACGGCGGCTGCGGCAGGTTGATCGCCCGGGCCAAGGCGAGCGCGGCGAGCGCGTTCCCGGCGTTGTGCAGACCGGTGAGAGGCAGCTCTTCAATCGCCATCAACTCATGCGCGCCGTTTGCAAAAACGCGCTTTCCGGGCGTGACCTTGATGCCCCATTCGGCTTCACTGCGCGGCGCGCCAAGGCCGAAAGTCAGCACCGGGCGGCGCGGAAGCGCCATGCCCATGCTCCAGCTGTCATCGCGGTTGAGCACTTGGACACCGCTGCCCGCGAAGATTCGCGCCTTCGCCGCTGCGTAGTCGTCCAGACCCCGGTAGCGGTCCATGTGGTCGGCGCACAAATTGAGCATCGCCGCCGCATCGGGTCGAAGACTGGAGGTGCTCTCCAGCTGAAAGCTCGACAGTTCCAGCACGAAGACCTCGGGCATCGCGTCACCGCTTTCCAGCGCCGCGAGCGAATCAAGCACCGGCAGGCCGATATTGCCGGCGACAGTGGTAGCCATCCCTGCTGCGCGGCACATGTCCCCCGCCATCGCCGTAACCGTGCTCTTGCCGTTGGAGCCGGTGATGGCCAGAACACGCGGCCGTGTTCCCGCTGCAGCCAGCGCCCGGGCAAACAGTTCGATGTCGCCGACGACCGGCACTCCGCGCCTGGCGGCATCTGCAATCGCCGGTTCGCGGCGGTCGATGCCGGGACTCACCGCAATCATGTCGGCGCCCACCAAGTCGCTCTCGCGGAATGCTCCGGTGGTCACACTCACCTGGGGCAGTTCACGAGCGAGCGCAGCGGCGTGGGGCGGGTCGTCCCGGCTGTCGGCAACGCGCACGTCCGCCCCGCAGCGGACAAGCCAGCGCGCCATCGACAGGCCCGTGTCACCGAGTCCGAGCACCAAAACTCTCCTGCCTTTCAAATCCAGCACCGTCGAAACATCCCAATGTTCACCTCAGTTTCAGGGTCGACAGCCCCACCAGAACCAGCATCATGGTGATGATCCAGAATCTCACGACCACCTGGTTCTCTTTCCAGCCCTTCAGCTCATAGTGGTGATGCAGCGGCGCCATGCGGAAGATGCGCCGGCCGGTGAGCTTGAACGAAGCCACCTGGAGCATCACCGACAGCGTCTCGACCACGAACACGCCGCCCATGATGAAGAGCACGATCTCCTGCCGCACGATGACCGCGATGGTGCCAAGCGCCGCCCCGAGCGCAAGCGCGCCGACGTCGCCCATGAACACTTCGGCCGGATACGCGTTGAACCACAGGAACGCAAGCCCGGCGCCGGCGATGGCGCCGCAGAACACCGCGAGTTCCCCGGCGCCCGGGATGTAGGGAAACCCGAGATACTTCGCGAACACGGCGTTGCCGGCAACGTAGGCAAAGATGCCGAGCGCCCCGCCGATCATGACGGTAGGCATGATCGCGAGCCCGTCGAGCCCGTCGGTCAGGTTGACCGCGTTGCTCGTCCCGACGATCACGCAATAGGTCATGGCGATGAAGCCGATCGCGCCAAGCGGATAGGCGACCTGCTTGAAGAACGGCACGATGAACTCGGTCTGCGCCGGCAGATGGGTGGAAAACGCGATATAGCACGCGGTGGCGATGCCGATCACCGTCTGCCAGAAGAACTTGGCCTTGGCCGATAGCCCCTTCGGATCGCGCTGGACAACCTTGCGCCAGTCGTCGATCCAGCCAATCGCGCCAAATGCGAGCGTCACCCACATCACGATCCAGACCAGACGGTTCTGGAGGTCCGCCCACAGCAGTGTCGTAATGGTGATTGAGACCAGGATCAGTGCCCCGCCCATGGTGGGCGTGCCCGCTTTGATGAAGTGCGATTGCGGACCGTCGTCGCGCACCGCCTGTCCGATCTTGTATGCAGTGAGTTTCCGGATCATGCCCGGACCGACAAGGAACGAAATCAGCAGCGCGGTGAGACAGGCGAGCACCGCGCGCAGCGTGATGTAGTTGAACACGTTGAACGCGCGGATGTCCTTCGCCAGCCATTGCGCGAGTTCTAGCAGCATCGCTCACTCCCGTTCGTGCGAGAGGAGAGAGGGGAGAGGAGAAAGGAGAAAGCGCGCGGCGTGCTCATCGCTTTTCCTCCTCTCGCCGCTCGCCTCTCGCCTCTCCTTCCACGGCGAATGCCTTCACCACCCGTTCCATCCGCATGAAGCGCGATCCCTTGACCAGCATCGTCACCTGCGGGCCGAGCAGATTCTCGATCTCGGCAAGCAGGTCCTCGATACGCGGGAAATGTCGCGCTCCAGCGCCGAAGGCCCGAGCCGCATGCGCCGAGAGTTCGCCGAGCGTAAGGAGGCGATCGACGCCGGCCACGCGCGCCGCCTGCCCGATCTCGGTGTGGAACCGGGGCGCGTCCGGGCCCAGCTCACCCATGTCACCCAGCACCAGCAGCCGGCTTCCCGGCGCCTGCGCGAGCAGCGCGATCGCGGCGCGCACGGAGTCAGGATTGGCGTTATAGGTATCATCGATCAGTGTCGCGCCGTTCAAAGCCGCCTTCTTCTGCAGCCGACTCTTGATCCCGGCAAAGCGCCCGAGACCGGCGGCGACCGTCTGCGGCGCAATGTCGAGCGCCGCAGCCGCGGCCGCGGCCGCGAGCGCATTCTTCACGTTGTGCAGCCCGGGCGCCTTCAGGGTGGCGCCGGCTTCACCGCGCGGCATCTTCACCACGATCTCGCTTTCGAGGTAATGCAGTGCATAAGTGGCAGTCACCGCAGCTGCCTTTTCGGTCCCGAAGTCGATCTGCCTCCTGCCCGCGGCCAGTTCGCGCCATAGCGCCGCGAAGCGATCATCGGCGTTGATCACCGCCGTGCCTTCGGCCTTGAGTTCCTCGAAGAGTTCACCTTTGGCGCGCGCAATCGCCTCTTCTGATCGGAAGAACTCCATATGCGCGTGCCCGGCGTTATTGACCAGCGCCACATCGGGTGAGGCAAGTTGCGTCAGGTAGCGGATTTCGCCGGCGTGATTCATGCCCATCTCGATCACCGCGTAGCGGTGCGCAGGCTTGAGCTCGAGAAGCATCAGCGGCACGCCGATATCGTTGTTCAGATTGCCGCGCGTGGCGAGCACGCAGGATTCAGGATCGAGGATCGAGGACTGAGCAGCGCAGGCTTCACGCAGGATCCCTGCAAGCATTTCCTTCACGGTGGTCTTCCCACTGCTGCCGGTGAGCGCCACGAGCGGCATCGTGAATTTTCTACGCCAGTGCGCGGCGAGCCGTCCCAAGGCTCTTCTGGTGTCGTCGACGACGAGCAGCGCAAGTCGATCGCTCAATCCTCGATCCTCGATCCGCGATCCCGCCTCGTGCACCATTGCCGCAGTTGCGCCCTGCTCAGCGGCCTGCGGAATGAAGTCGTGGCCGTCGAACCTGTCGCCCCTGAGCGCCACGAACAGGGCGCGTGGCGCGAGCGTGCGGGTGTCGGTGCCGACGCTGTCGAACGCGATATCGCTTCCCCGCAGTTCGGCTCCCGTCGCTGCCGCGGCTTCGGACAGGCGCATCATCGGCATCGGGACCG
The DNA here is from genome assembly GCA_016202565.1 of Betaproteobacteria bacterium. Taxonomy (GTDB): domain Bacteria; phylum Pseudomonadota; class Gammaproteobacteria; order Burkholderiales; family SG8-41; genus DSOT01. The sequence goes on from JACQOK010000260.1 coordinate 12,663, forward strand.
ACTCCGGGGTTTGCGCAATGCGCCCGCCACCGCCGCAGCGTCGCTGAAGGGACGTCTGACACCGCCGATTTCCTGATACTGCTCGTGGCCTTTGCCTGCAACCAGGACGACATCGCCGCGGCGGGCCGTGTCGACCGCCAGACGGATGGCCCGCGTGCGATCGGGTTCGACCGTAATCTCCGCGCTGCGCGCGCCACGCGCGATATCGGCGATGATCTCGAGCGGGTCCTCGCGGCGCGGATTGTCGCTGGTGATGACCACGCGATCGGCGAGCCGCGCGGCGACCGCGCCCATCAGCGGGCGTTTTCCCCGATCGCGTTCTCCACCGCAGCCGAAGACGCAGATGAGCTGCGGCCCGTAAGGCGCGAGGCGTGAGGCGTGAGGGGTGATCGTCTCGCGCAACGCGAGCAGCACCTGTTCGAGCGCATCCGGCGTGTGGGCGTAATCGACGATCACGAGCGGCCGCTGCCCGCCGCCATAGCGTTCGATGCGCCCGGGCAGCGCTTTCACCCGCCGCAGCGCGTTCACCGATTCATCGAGGCCGGCATCGCTCGCCAGAAGGGTCGCAAGGGAGCCCAGCAGGTTGGCGGCATTGAACCGACCGATCAACCTGCTGTTCACCGACGCCGAACCCCACGGCGTGGAGACATCGAACGACAAACCATCGGCGCCGACGCGCAGGTTGCGGCCTTGCACGCGCAGCAGGCGGCTACCGGCCGTGCGGCTCGGCCCGACTCGCGAAAAGCCATAACTCAGCACGTTCAGGCTCGGACGCCGCATGCGCGCCACGAGTTCGGCACCAAACTTGTCATCCAGGTTGAGCACCGCCCACTTCAGCGTCGGCCAGTCGAAAAGCCGCGCCTTCGCCGCGCGGTAGCTGCGCATCGTGCCGTGATAGTCGAGGTGATCGCGCGAAAGGTTGGTGAGCAGCGCGGCGTCGAACTCGATGCCGGAGAGCCGGTGCTGGACGAGGCCGTGCGAGGACGCCTCCATGGCCGCTGCGCGCGCACCCTTGCGCACGAACCGGCCCAGCGTGGCATGCAGCCACACCGCGTCGGGAGTGGTGTTTTCCGTTGTCTCCAGCGTGCCGGGAAACCCGCTGCCGAGCGTGCCAATCACGGCGCATTTGCGTCCCACGCGCGTGAGTGATTGCGCGATCCACTGGCTGCACGAGGTCTTGCCGTTGGTGCCGGTGACACCGATCACCCACAGCTTCGCGCTCGGCCGGCCGTAGACGTGGCTCGCAATCTCGCCCGCGCGCCGGCGCAAATGCGCGACGCCCAAGTTGGGGACGCGCCAGCCCGAATCCCAGGCAAAGTCGCGTTTTTCCCACAGCACTGACGCTGCGCCATTGGCGAGCGCCTGCGCGATGTATTCCCGCCCGTCGCGCAACTCTCCGGGAAAGGCGAGAAAGGTGTCGCCGGGCTTCACCTGCCGGCTGTCGGTGGCGAGTCTTTTCACGCTGAGTTCATCGATGGCGCTCAACTTGAATCGAGAAAGCACGGTCGGGCGGCCGCTCGATCCTTGATCCTCGATCCTCAATCCTGCCTTCACACCTCCTCCTTGATCTCGGGTAGATGGGGCGGCGGCAGTACGACATTGTTGACCGGAGCATCCGGCGGCACGGCGAGCAGCCGCAGTGCTTCCGCGGCAACCCGGCTGAATACCGGGGCGGCGACTGCGCCGCCGTAGTACTGCCCGGCGCCCGGCTCGTCGATCATCACGGCCACGATCAGTCGCGGCGACGACACCGGCGCGAACCCGACGAACGAGGAGATATACCGGTTCAGGGCGTAGCCCTTGCCTTCGATCTTGCGCGCAGTACCGGTCTTGCCGGCAACCCGGTAGCCGGCGATCTGCGCCCGCGGCGCGGTACCGCCGGGCTGAACCGCCATTTCGAGCATCCTGCGCACCGCCTGCGCCGTGCCCGGCGAGATCACAGCCGTGCCACCCACCGGCGCCTCGCGTTTGATCAGGGTAACCGGCTTCAACTCGCCGTCAGTAGCGAAAATGCTGTAGGCGCGCGCGAGCTGCAGCAGCGAAACCGAAATGCCGTGACCATACGACATCGTGGCCTGCTCGATCGGCCGCCAGCTCGCATGAGCGCGAAGCTTGCCCGACACTTCGCCCGGAAATTCCGAGCGCGGCGGTGTGCCGAAGCCAACGCGATGGAACAGGCTCCACATCGTCTCTGGCGGCAAGGTCAGCGCGATCTTGGCGGCGCCGATGTTGGACGATTTCTGAATCACCTGGGCGACGGTCAACGCGCCTTGGGGATGCGCGTCGTGGATCGTGCGTTTGCCGATCGTGAGCTGTCCGGGCGCGGTCTGGATCACCGACTCGGGAGTCACCGCTCCGGCTTCGAGGGCGGCAGCTGCAGTGAACGGTTTCAGCGTCGAGCCGGGCTCGAACAGGTCGGTCACCACGCGATTGCGGGTGCGTTTCGGATCAAACTGGCCCCGGTTGTTCGGGTTGTACGAGGGCAGGTTGGCCAAGGCGAGCACCTCGCCCGTCACGACGTCAAGCACGACGATGCCGCCCGCCCTGGCGCGGTGCTCGGCTACCGCCTTCTTCAGTTCCCGATGGGTGAGGTACTGGAGCTTGGTGTCGATCGCAAGGGTCAACGTCGCGCCGTTTTGCGGCTGCTGGATGCTTTCCACGTCCTCGATGATCTGGCCGAGGCGGTCCTTGATCACGCGGCGGCCGCCCGGTTTTCCGGCGAGCACGTCGTCGAATGCAAGTTCCAGCGCCTCCTGGCCGTTGTCATCGACACCGGTGAATCCGATGATGTGTGCGGTCACTTCGCCCGCGGGATAGTAGCGGCGGTACTCGCGCTGCAGGAATACGCCGGGTATGCCGAGGCCGACCACCTTCTCCGCCTGCTCCGGCGGCAGCTGGCGATTGAGATAGACGAACTCCCGCTTGGAATCAGCCAGCCTTCTTTTCACATCGCCGCTGTCCATGCCCAGAAGCTGCGCGAGCTTCAACGTCTGCTCCGGCGTGATTTCGATATCGGCCGGGCTCGCCGCTACCGACTCGACGGGCGTCGAAATCGCAAGCGGCTGATTGTTGCGGTCGACGATCATGCCGCGGGTCGCGCTGATCTCGATGGCGCGCGAGTATCGGGATTCACCCTTGCGCTGGAGGAAGTCGTAATGCAATCCCTGCAGATAGAGAGCACGCCCCGCGAGCACCGCGAGCCATGCCAGCAGCCCGATGAGCAGCAGCCGCGAGCGCCATGCGGGGAGTCGCAGCCGGAATTGCGCGTGCACGGCCGGACTCAAGGCTGCTCCTCGGGTGCGGTGGCCGGAACGACCTGGATCCGGGAGGAGGGCGGCACACGCATGTTGAGATTTTCGGTGGCGATTTTCTCGACGCGACCGTGCATCGCCCAGGTGCGCTGCTCGAGTTGCAGCTGACCCCATTCGACGTCGAGGCGTTTCGCAAGTTCCTGCTCCTTCTGCAGCTCAACGTAGAGTTTGCGGGCCTTATGCTGGGAAGTAACCAGCGCGAGCGCACATCCGACCAGGATCGCGAGCAGGAGCAGATTAAACCTGACCATCAGGATAGCCCCCACGCGCGCGCATTCCGCGAGTCGCCAATGCGCTCCGCCACGCGCATGACGGCGCTGCGCGCGCGCGGGTTGGCTGCAACTTCGGCCGCCCCCGCCCGCTGCGCGCGCCCGATGAGCTTGAGGCGCGGAGGTGCGATATCCCGCGCCTTGACGGGCAGTCGCTGCGGAAGGCGCTCGCCCGTCGCGTGCTGGCGCAGGAAGCGCTTGACGATGCGGTCCTCGAGCGAATGGAAGCTGATGACCACCAGCCGTCCCCCGGGCGCCAGCACCTCCACACATTGCGGCAGGACTAGCGACAACTCCTCAAGCTCCTGATTGATGTGAATCCGTATAGCTTGAAACGCGCGCGTCGCCGGATCCTGCCGTGGTTCACGCGTGGGAACGGCCTCTGCCACGAGCGCGGCAAGTTGTCGTGTGGTGCCAACAGGTCCCCGCGCTCGAGCCGCAACAATCGCTGCTGCAATCTGTTTAGCAAACCGTTCTTCGCCATAGTTTCTTATCACCTCCCGGATTTCGGACTCGGACGCGCGCGCGAGCCACTGTGCCGCGGTGATCCCGCGGCTCGTATCCATGCGCATGTCGAGCGGCGCGTCGACCCGAAAGCTGAAGCCGCGCGCCGCATCGTCGAGCTGGGGCGATGAGACGCCGAGGTCGAGCAGGATGCCGTCAACGCGCTCGAGGCCCGCCTGCGCCAGCAACTCGGCGAGCCTGCCGAAAGCGCCATGCAGCATCGAGAAGCGCTCGTCACCGATCTCTGCTCCTGCTCTGACCGCATCTGGATCGCGGTCCAATGCAATCAACCGTCCCCGGCTGCCCAGCCGCGACAGAATCAGCCGGCTGTGTCCGCCGCGTCCAAACGTGCAGTCGACATAAGCTCCGTCCGCGCGCACCTTCAATCCTTCTACTGCCTGTTCCAGCAGGACCGCGGCATGTGAGCCCAGGCTCACAAGGAGAAGCCCTCCAGCTCGGGCGGCAAGCCCCCTGCGCCAAGACGGCCGGCCCCCTCGATCAATTGCTCCCAGTTATCCTTGTTCCACAATTCAAATTTCTTGCCCTGTCCCACCAGCACCACGTTTTTTTCGAGTTGAGCGAATTGGCGCAAGGCGGGGGAGATGAGCACGCGGCCCGCACCGTCCATGTCGACGTCCACCGCAAATCCGATCAGTCGTCGCTGCAGTTCGCGCACGCGCGAATCGAGGTTCGACAGCCCCTCGAGCTTCTGCTGGATGAGTTCCCAATCGGGCAATGGATAGATCAGCAGGCAACGGTCCGCATCGGCCGTAATGACCAGGTGCCCGCCGCAGCGCTCGAGCAGCGCCTCGCGGTGGCGTGCCGGCACCGCGAGCCTGCCCTTGCTGTCCAGATTGAGTTGCGCGATGCCCCGAAACACGAGTCCC
>JACQOK010000261.1 GCA_016202565.1 Betaproteobacteria bacterium
CTCGATGGGGAGGGAGTATCTTTTTGGCCCTTCAGCGTCGAGGGAGAGGGTGTAGTGAAGGAGATGTTGGAGACGAGGTCTATGATCTGGCCCAGGCGGGTCTTGTCGAGCGCCGGACGTGCGTATTCTTTCGGCAGCACGGCCTTGAGCGACGGGTTGTCGCGCTCGATGCCGGCCATCGCGTCGTCCACGAGTTGGCCGATCGTAGGCTGTTTCGCCTGTGCCTTGAGGTGCGGCCAGCGCGCTTCAGGCGGCACCCAGAAAATGCCCTTCGCGCGATACTCGTCCGGGTCTTCTGGATCGGCGCCCTGCTTTCTCTCGGCTTCGAGGCCAGCGTGCAGCTCCTCGAACGCGTCGGAGATGTATTTGAGGAAGATCAGGCCGAGAACGACGTGCTTGTACTCCGCGGCGTCCATGCTGCCGCGCAGCGTGTCGGCCATTTTCCACAGCTCGGCTTCGTAGCCGACGTTCGCGCCGTTCGATTTGGAATTGGAGTTCTTCCTCCCCGCCACTGCTTATCTCCGTTGTTCAACTTCATTGTGTCATGCCCGAGGAAACTGGCGTCCGTTGTGCCGCCAGCAATCGGATTCCCGATTACTCGGGAATGACACAGTTGATCTAAGATACCACCGCGGGAACGGGCTAGCTACTGCTCTTCCTCATCCCCGGCTCTTCTCCCGGCGGGAGAAGGAAGAAAAAAGGCTTGTACTTTTTTTCAGACAGGCGTACGATCAGCGCGCAGTACGTAACCAAGAAGGAGAATGCGATGCCCGTACTTGCGCCGTCCGCCGCTTCACAAAGCCTCAAACGCCGTCCCCCACCCGCACCCTCTCCACGAACACGCAACGATGTTCTGACCGTCGGCGATCTGTCGATCCCGGTGTACGAACAGGAATTCTGGACGAGCCGCCAGCGGCAGGCCAATCCGCTGCACGAAGTTTCCTACCGCGCGTGCTTCAAACCGCAACTGCCGGCATATTTCATCGAGCGGCTGACGCACGAAGGCGATGTGGTCTACGACCCCTTCAGCGGGCGCGGCACCACCGCCGTCGAGGCGGCGCTCCACGCGCGGAACGTGATCGCCAACGATGCCAATCCCCTTTCTGCGATTCTCACCTATCCACGGCTCGAACTGCCCTGCGTATCGGAGATCGACAAACGGTTGCGATCGATCGCCTTCCCGGCCAACGCCTCCACCGATCTCGATCTCTCCATGTTCTTTCACCGCAAGACGCTCTACGAACTGCTCGGCCTGCGGCACTACCTCGCGCGGCGCTGGCGGGAAGGCGCGGAGGACAGCATCGACCGCTGGATCCGCATGGTGGCGACCAACCGGCTCACCGGTCATTCCCCCGGGTTCTTCTCGGTCTACACACTCCCGCCCAATCAGGCGGTGTCAGCAGAAAACCAGGTGAAGATCAACCAGAAGCTCGGACAAAAGCCCGAATACCGCGACGTTCGCGCGCTGATTCTCCGGAAATCGATGCAGCTCCAGGGCGGGCTTTCCGCCGCGGACCGCTGGCGCCTGCACAGCGCGGCCGAGAGCGCCCGCTTTCTCGTGCGCGATGCGTCATCTACGCCGGCCATCGCGTCAGAGTCCGTGCAGCTCACGGTCACATCACCGCCGTTTCTCGACGTGGTCCAGTATGCGCGCGATAACTGGCTGCGCTGCTGGTTCAATGCGCTCGATGCCGAGGCGATCAGCGAGCGCATCACCATGAGCACGACGGTCGAGGAATGGAGTGACGTGATGGCCGCGGTGTTTCGCGAGCTTTATCGAGTCACTCGTCGTGGCGGCTGGGTCGCGTTCGAAGTGGGTGAAGTGCGCGGGGGCAAGATAAAGCTGGAGGAGGTCGTCGCGCCGCTCGGGGTGGATGCCGGTTTCAAGTGCGTGGCGATTCTCATCAACACGCAGCAATTCACCAAGACTGCCAACATCTGGGGGGTCGAGAACAACCGGCTGGGAACCAACTCGAACCGGATTGTGCTGTTTCGCAAGACGCGGTAAGTCCCGGATTGCGCTGTGCTCCATCCGGGCTACGCCGGCTGTTTCGCAAGATGCGTTGAAACTACCCCCATCCCCACCTTCCCCCTGAGGGGGAAGGGACTTCTTTTTAGGATTTCTGATAGGTGCCGATGAGTTCGGTCTGCCCGAGGATATGGCCGCGCATCGCCTGCTCGAGCGTCGCCTTGTTCGGCTTGTTGAGATCCGGGAGCACGGTGTCGAGCGCATAGAGCTTGTGGAAATAGCGATGGCGCCCGATCGGCGGGCACGGGCCGCCGTAGCCGGTGCGCTTCCAGTCGTTCAACCCCTCGCGCGTGCCCGCCGGCAGTTCGTTCGGCTTCGCCGCCTCCTTGATCCCGCTCGCCGAGGGCGGAATGTCATAGAGCACCCAGTGAACCCAGGTCATCCGGGGTGCCTTGGGATCCGGAGCGTCGGGATCGTCGACGATCAGCACCAGGCTCTTGGTGCCGGCCGGCACGTTATTCCAGGCGAGCGGTACTGAAATGTCCTCGCCCTGGCAGGTGTAGCGCTTCGGGATATCGCCGTTGTGCACGAACGCCGTGGACGAAAGCGTCATCATATCGACATCCTCCATTTCGGAACGTCATAAGACGTAAAGCAAGACTGCTTGCAGTCAGTCGAAAATTGGATTCCCGCTTGCGCGGGAACGACAGTCAGTTAGCAGGCTGTTGGAAAAGCCGTTACTTACCGTTCGTGTTGAGCCCTTCGACGTCGCTCGGGACAGGCTACGTGAAACGAAGTCGAAACATGAGCGACTGAGTATTCAGCGACTTGTACACACTTCGACTCCGCGCCACTGCGCAGTTTATCCCGAGCTTGTCGAGGGACTCAGTGCGAACGGGCTTTTTCAACAGCCTGTTAGATCTGTTCGAGAATTTTTTCCGCTCCGGACACCTCGAACTGGCCCGGTTTCTCCAGATTGAGCGCCTTGACCACCCCATTGTCCACCAGCATCGAGTAGCGCTGCGATCGCACGCCCATGCCCCGCTCCGTGAGATCGATGTCGAGTCCCACCGCCTTGGTGAAGGCGGCGCTGCCGTCGGCCATCATGCGGACCTTATCGCCGACCCGCTGCTCTTTGCCCCACGCGCCCATCACCATCGCGTCATTCACCGACAGGCACCAGATCTCGTCCACGCCTTTCGACTTGATCTTGTCGGCGAGATCGACGTACCCCGGCAGGTGCTTTCCCGAGCAGGTACGGGTGAATGCGCCGGGCAGCCCGAAAATCACAATGCGCTTGCCGCGCGCGAGATCCGACACCTTGTGATTCTCCGGACCGGTGGGACAGCCGGGCGTCCATTCGACGGTGAGTTCCTGAAGAGTGGCCTCGGGCAATTTGTCGCCAACCTTGATCGTCATTGCGCTCTCCTTCAAGTCTGTCGTGTTGGGTGTTAGTATAGCGCAGCGTCGCCGCGCCTATTCAAGGCCCGCGGGCGCCGCACTCCGACAATTAACGTCTGCCGCATTGCCCTCTGCTTATCCGATCTGAGAAAGCTGCGCACGTTCTTGCCCTGGGAGGCCCGGCCCGTGCCGATCAACCATGAAAAACTCGCCAACTGGAATATCCCGGAAGTCGAACAGCGTCTGACCCGGCGCGACACCATGCTCTATGCGCTCGGCGTCGGTCTCGCTGCCGATCCCTGTGATCTTGCTCAGCTCAAGTTCGTCTATGAAGAAAAGCTCGAGGCGCTGCCGACCATGGCGATCATTCTCGGTTACCCCGGTCCGTGGCACGCTCATCCCGATACCGGCATCACGCGCAGCCATGTCGTGCACGGCGAGCAGGGGTTCACCCTACACCGGCCGCTGCCGGTTGAAGGTACCGTCGTCGGCAAGACCCGCGTCACCGGCGTCGTCGACAAGGGCCAGGACAAGGGCGCGCTGGTGATGACGGCGTGCGAGGTGCGCGACAAGGCGAGCGGTGAACTGATCTGCACGCTCACCTCGACCACATTTTGCCGGGCCGATGGCGGCTTTGGCGGACCCTCCGGCCCGGTGAAGCCGGCGCACCCGATCCCTGAAACACCGCCGCATAAGGTATGCGATCTGGCGACTCTGCCGCAGGCCGCGCTCATCTATCGACTCTCGGGCGATTACAACCCGCTTCACGCCGACCCCGCCTACGCGCAGAAGGCGGGGTTCAGGATGCCGATCCTGCACGGCCGCTGCACCTTCAGCGTCGCCGGACACGCCATACTGAAGACGTGCTGCGGCTACGACCCGGCGCGCTTCAAAGGCATGGAGGGGCGTTTTTCCTCGCCGGTCTATCCGGGCGAGACCATCCGCACCGAGATGTGGCAGGACGGCAACGTCGTTTCATTCCGCGCCACGGTGCCGGCGCGCGGCGTGACCGTGCTCAATAACGGCCGGGCGGAAATATGCTAGCGGATTGCTTGTGGGAGGGGGCTTGCCCCCGACAACCTTCCGCAAGTTCGCGGGCAAGCCCGCTCCCACAAAACGCATCTCGGACTTAGCACACTAGTACAACGAATCATTGATTTTGAAACGTCGTTCACATCCACAGAGATGTTGCAAAATTAAGGTGTCGCGATATTAGAGGATAACCAATGGCTCAAGGCAAGATGGTAGAAGGCAAAGTGGCGGTGGTGACCGGGGCGGGGCGCGGCATCGGCGCGGCGATCGCGAAGCTGATGGCGCAGGAAGGCGCGAAAGTGGTCGTTAACGACATCGGCGTGTCGCTGGCGGGCGAAGGCGGCGACCAGACGCCGGCGCAGCAGGTCGTCGAGGAAATCAGGAAGGCCGGCGGCGAGGCCGTGGCGAGTTACGAC
>JACQOK010000017.1 GCA_016202565.1 Betaproteobacteria bacterium
GCCACAGGGACTGCAGCGAGTAGCTGAAGCCCATCTTCTTCTCGGCGACCATCTCCGCGCCGAAGCGGAACATCTGCGCGGGCAGCGGCAGCGCCTTGTCGTCCTTGAAGTGCTCGCTCGCCTTGATCACCTTTTCCTCGTTCTGCAGGCGGTTAACCACCATGCGTGTGTACACCGTGCGGTCGGACTCCATGACCGCGTGCAGCGCATCGGCCATGTCCTTGTAGCTCACCTGCGCCGCGGCGCCGGTTGCGAATGCGGAAGTGGCTAGCGCGACGACCATCCCTCTGACTGTCTTCATCGGATACTCCCTCGTTTCAAACGACGTTGAGTTGACTCGTCCGCCGTGAGACGGACACCCACCTGCTATTGCTTCATGGCGGCGCCCTGACGCCGCTTTTCCTGCAACTCCCTCATGCGCTCCGCGACCATGTCCACGCTCTGCACGTGCGCGCGCGGCTGGCCGAGGAAGTTGTCTTGCACGAGCTGGCCGTCGGCCAGCGCGTCGATCGCGAAGCCGAGCCCGTGGCAGCTCATGCACACCGGCCGGATCATCTTTTCGTTGGGACGGAGATTGTCGTTCTGATTGTGCTGCACCAGCATCCGCTTCGCGCCGGAGTCGGGGGCGCGATGCTCGATCCGCGGCAAATGGCAGCTCGCGCACGAGACGCCGCTGCCCGCCGGAGCCTCCCCGGACCGCTCCTTCTTCCACAGCACGTAATGCGGCGAGCGCTCGTAGGCGACCGTGTGCTCGTCGCGATGGCATCCCGTGCAGGCTTCAACCGCGGCCTTACGGGTGTCGAAGCGGTGCGCGGAATGGCACGAGGTGCACCCCAAGGCCGCGTCGTGCGCCTTTGCATGCATCGGCTGCCGGGCGCGACCCGGCGTCATCGGGGTCAACTTTTCGGCGAGCCGCATGCCGTGCTTGCCGGAAAGAAACCCCTTCGTCTCCGGCTCGTGACAGGTCGCGCACGCCTGATGGTCCGGGCGCTTCATCCATGTCGCCGCGCTTTCCTTCTCCGCCTTGTGACAGCCGCTGCAGTTGACGCCCGCGCGTGCATGCGCGGTGGCGAGCCAGTCGTCGACGACCTCCTGCGACTGCATGAGTTCAGGCGGTGCGTCGGCGACGGTCTGCGGCTTCAGCGGGTAGCGGTCGGCGGGATAGCCGGGAAATTCGGCCGCGACCGCGCGGAAGTTGCGCGCCGGCAGCGAGGCTCGTCCGAGTAGCGCCGGCTCGCCGAGGTGCTTCACGATGAAATCCTCGTAGAGCGCGCGGTTGTCGTGGTATTTGTGGCAGCCGGCGGAATTGCAGGTGTCGAACTTGAGCCCGGCGTGGCTCGGCCGGTCCTTGGCGATGTCCTGATGGCAATGGAAGCAGAAATCGCCGGCGAGCGTGACGCCCATCGCCAGCGTGATCTCGGGCCGGTGCTCGACGTGGCAGGTGACGCATAGCAACGCATCGAGCTTCTCCAGCCGGTCGGCGTTGCGGGGATCGGTAAACTTGCTCCTGGGATGCTTGTCCACCGCGTCCTTGAGTTCCTGCCCGTGGCAACGCTCGCACGCCTCCTGCAGCGCCTCGCGGCCGCCGAACGGGCTCCCGTGACAGCTTTCGCACGCGAGCTCGATCTGGTAGTGCCCGCGAGAAGTCTCGCCCGGCAGAAACATCTGACGGGCGGGCGAGAGCAGCGGATGCGTCGCCGCGCTCTTCGCCAGGAGTCCGGTCGCAAGATAGCCGCCAATCGCCACGCTCAGGGCTCCCCAGAGTATCCAGAACGTCTTCTTCGCCATGCTTCGCGCGGCTCAGAAGTAGTAAGTCTTGAGCACATGGAATATCAGCAACGCGGGAATGGGCCAAGACATCACGATGTGGCTCCACAACCAGCTGCGGCGCAGCGCAGCCGCGCCCGCATCCAGGCGGTGTTCCAGCGCAACGACGCCTCCGGCCACAGCGCCCAGCGCGATGACCCCGAGAAACGAGATCATGAGCACGAAGTTCAGGTTGGCGCCCAGCCGTCCGCCGGTATGTACCGTCAGCGCAACGAGAGTCAATGCGCCCAGCGCCGCGTGCGCCACCCGCCATAGCGTAAACTCGCCGAAGGTGAAGCGGCGCAGGCGCTTGCGCAGTGACAACAGCAGCCCCACAGCGCTCAATCCCAGCACGGTGAATCCGCTCGTCTGCTTCCAGACGCCATCACGCCACAGCACATCCCACTGCCACGGCACCTGCACCGTTGACGAATAAGGCACTGCGAGCACCAGCGCCATCACCGCAGCGGCGATGAGCGCCACGCCCGCGCTGCCCAGCAAGACCCCCGAGCCCGGCACGGGTCCCGCCGGACTTGCGCTTCCGACCAGTTGCGCGAGCAGCGGACGACACGAGCCGCACACGGTGGAAGCGCCCGTTCGCGCGGAGACGCTTTCGACGGTGGCGCAGCCGCCCGCGATCGCTGCCCCGATGACGCCACGGGTAACGCCGGTGCAGTGGCACACGGTCGCCGTCGCCGGCCAGGTCGCGACACTGCCCAGTTCCGCCTCAGGCCATAACGTCCCGCTGCGCATAAAGCGCAGCAGTTGCCATGGCCATACCCGGCGCCGCCGCATTACCGCTTCCTGCAACCTGCCCACGTCTTCGCATGCGCCGACCGCGACCGCACCCACCAGCTCGCCCCGCCAGGTGACGAGCTTCCGATAGGTCTTGCCTTCACCGTAGCGCCACTCGCGACGGAAGTCCGGCATCTCCTCTTCGGTCACTGCGCCGACGCTGAAAACCGGAAGGTTGAGCACCTTGAGGCGCGTGGCGGCGACGGAGCCGCGGTAGTTCGCCTTGCCGCCGGCGATGCTGTGCGCCGCGACGGCGGCCTGCTCGAAGCCGGGCGCGACGATCCCGTAAACGCGGCCGCGATGCTCGGCGCACTCGCCCACGGCGTAGATGCACGGGTCCGAGGTCAACATCCGGTCATCGACGCGTATACCCCGCCCGACATGCAGACCGGCGCCACGCGCGATCTCGATGGTCGGCCGGATTCCCGTTGCAACCAGCACCGTGTCGCACGCGATGACGCACTCGCTGCGCAATTGCACGCCGGTCACGGCGCCTTCGCCCAGCACGCGCCGCACGCCATCGTTCAACACCGCTTCGATCCCCAGCGCCTGCACGTGCCCCAAGAGGTGCTGCGCCGCGCCCTCATCGAGTTGCCGCATCATCAGGCGGCCGTAGTGTTCGACGACGCACACCTCGGTGTTGAAGCGCTGCATGGCGCGCGCCGCCTCGAGTCCCAGCAATCCGCCGCCCAGCACCACCGTGCGCCGGCTGCGCACGCGGCGCGCGAGCAGCTTGTGCGCATCGCTGATGTCGCGAAAAGTGTAGACGCCGGGCAGGCGGATGCCCGGGATATCGGGCACGTGCGGCCGCGAACCGGTGGCCAGAACGAGCCGCGAGTAACTTCGAACCGCGCCAGTCGTGTCGCACACGCAGCGCGCCTCGCGATCAATGGCGGTGACCGCACAGCCGAACCGCACTTCGATATTCGAGTCCTCCGGCAGCTTGAGGTCGCACGTCAGCGCCTGCCAATTGAGCTCTCCGCCCAGGAACGCGGACAAGCGCACGCGGTTGTAGGGTTCGGAGGGCTCTTCGCCGTAGAGCAGGATCGGCGCGCCCGGCATGCGCCGATGCAACTCCTGCGTCACCCTGATCCCGACGGGGCCTGCACCCACAACGATCACGGGCGCCGCTTTGTCGGCAGCCGATGCATCCGGTCGCGGTTCTTGTTTGAAAACGGCAGTCACAGCTCGATTCATAAGCGCTACGTAGTTACGTCCGCTCTCCCTTTAGCAACCGCCGTGCCATGGTGCGCCGGAACGGCATACTGCGCTGAATACATTTGGTATTTACAGTTGGTCGGGCGGCACCGCCGCCGCTTCTGGAGCGCCTCTTGAATTACTCAATGCGCGCCTTTGGTGCGTCGTCATGGTGCAATGCACCAAACAAGGAAGTAACCGCAGCGGAGTACTTGGTGCACCAAGGCTGCTCACGCCAACAGTCCCGAAATGACGAACGCTCGTACCGCAACCTCGGCCAGGCCCAATAGCGCTGTCGCGCCCTTTACCCGTGCACCAGGACCATGTCGCCTTCCAGGCGAACGGGGTACACCGAGACCCGGACCTCCGGATTCTCCAGACACTGGCCAGAGGCGAGATCGAAATGGTGCTTGTAGACCGGCGAGGCCACGATCAATTCGCCCTTCAAGTCGCCGACGATGCCGCGCGACAGCACGTTCGCCCGCGAGAAGGGATCGTGGTTGTCGATGGCATAGAGCCTGTCATCATCGAGGCGAAACACCGCGACCTGACGCCCGCCCACGAGCGCGCACACACCCGTGTTCGGAACGATGTCGCGCAAGCGGCAGACTGCCGTCCAGCTGCTCATGCTGCACGCCGGTCGCGCGCTCACGCCGCCGCCGCTACCGCCGCGTCCGCCGCCACACGCTCGTCCGGGCGCGCGGGCCGGATCTGGCCGCGCTCCGCGACGAACACGATGTTCGAATCGGACTCCTCGCTGTTCACGAAGTGGCGGAAGCGCTTGAGGATTTCCGGATCGTTGATCGCCTTCTTCCACTCGCACTCGTAGGTATCCACCAGCTTCTGCATGTCGGCTTCGAGCTCGGCGGCGATGCCCAGCGAATCCTCGCACACGACCTTGCGCACGTAATCGATGCCGCCTTCCAGGTTCTCCAGCCACGTGCTCGTGCGCTGCAGCCGCTCGCCGGTGCGGATGTAGAACATCAGAAACCGGTCGACGTATTGGATGAGCGTCTGGTCATCGAGGTCTCTCGCCAGCAGGTCGGCGTGGCGCGGCTTCATGCCGCCGTTGCCGCACACGTAGAGGTTCCAGCCCTTTTCCGTTGCGATGATCCCGACGTCCTTGCCCTGCGCTTCGGCGCACTCGCGGGTGCAGCCCGACACCGCCATCTTGAGCTTGTGCGGCGCGCGCAGGCCGCGGTAGCGGTTCTCGATGTTGATCGCCATCAGCACCGAGTCCTGCACGCCGAAGCGGCACCAGGTACTGCCGACGCAGGACTTCAC
>JACQOK010000268.1 GCA_016202565.1 Betaproteobacteria bacterium
GAGCGGCGTGTATGAGTGATAATGGTGCAACGGGGCTTATGCGGCTGCTCCCGCAAACGGGCCTGCGGCTAACGAGTCGCAGCCGCCGCGATATTAACTGCGCCCCGCTCCTCGCATTCATCGCGTTATGGCTACAACGCATCACGCGTCTATTATTGAGATAGGTTCTAGACGAATGCCAGAATGAACGACCCGTCACCGATCGATTCACCATCTTCGTCCGCTGCTGCACGCGAGTCCGCGGCAGCCGGGCCCGGGCCGGCGCCGCCTGTGAGCGACCGCGGCCGGTTCCGGCGCAGTCTCGGCGGGGTGGCGCTGATTGCGCTCGCCGCGCTGGCGCTCGCCGTCTGGCAATGGCACGACACGCGCGGCCAGCTTGGTGAGCTCAGGCAGGAGCTTGCCCGAAGGCTTGCCGATGCCGACAGCCAGGCCAAGGCGAGCCGCCTGGTCGCCGAGCAGGCGCGCGAGGCGACGACCGAGGCGCAGGTCAAGATCGGCGTTCTCGAGAACAAGATCGCCGAGTCGCAGAGCCAGCAGATCGCGCTCGAGGCGCTCTACCAGGAGCTGTCCCGCAACCGCGACGAATGGGGTTACGCCGAAATCGAGCAGTCGCTGCTGATCGCGAGCCAGCAGTTGCAGTTGGCCGGCAACGTCAAGGCGGCGTTGATCGCCCTGCAGAATGCGGACATGCGGCTGCAGCGCATGGAACGCCCGCAGCTCACCGCGCTGCGCAAGACGCTCAATCGCGACATGGAGCGCCTCAAGGCATTGCCGCACGTCGACACGGTCGGCATCAGCATCCGCCTCGATAATCTCATCGCGACGGTCGACCGGCTGCCGCTCGCGATGGAGGTGCGGCCGCCGGCACAGGTGGCCGCCGACAACAAGGACGAAAGCAACGTCTGGACGCGCCTCGCACGCGAGGCGTGGACCGAACTGCGGCAGCTCGTGCGCATTCAGCACATGGACAAGCCCGACGTGCCGCTGCTTGCCCCGCAGCAGAGCTTTTTCCTGCGCGAGAACCTCAAGTTGAGACTGATCGGCGCCCGGCTCGCGCTGCTGGGGCGCGACGAGGCGAGCTACAAGGCCGATCTCCAGGCGGCGCGCGAATGGCTCGAGCGCTATTACGACACGCGCAACAACAGCGTCATTCACGCCACGAGCGTGTTGCGCAATCTTCATTCCAGCGAGATCAGCATCGAAGTCCCGGATATCTCCGCGACGCTGGACGCGGTGCGCAACCTGCGGCCGGCGCGCGAGCGCGGCACGCGCTAGCGGGGGCGTTGCCGTGAGAGCGCTGTTCTGGGTCATCGCAATTTTCGCGCTGGCGGCAGGTCTCGTCGTCGCCGCGCGCTATAACACGGGGTATGTGCTGCTGGTGCTGCCGCCATACCGCATCGAACTGTCGCTCAACCTGCTGCTCGTTCTCCTGTTCGTGGCGTTCGTGGCGGGCTACCTGCTGGTGCGCATGGTGTCGGGCACGGTGCGGCTGCCGGCAAGAGTGCACGAGTATCGTCTCGCGCGCCGCCGGCAAAAGGCCCAGGCGACGCTGCTCGAGGCGCTCCAGGAATTCTTCGCGGGCCGCTATGCCAGGGCGGAAAAGGCGGCCGCGAGTTCAATCAAGCTGGGGGAGCATGCCGCGTTGTGCGCGATTCTGGCGGCGCGCGCGGCGCACGAGTTGCGCGCATTCGAGCGGCGGGACGCGTATCTCGCCCAGGCTGCGACGCTCGCCGCCGATGATGACGCGGTGAGGATCGTCACCGAAGCGGAGCTGCTGCTGGATCAGCGCCGCTTTCAGGAAGCCCTCGACACCCTGAGGTCGCTGCCGAGGAAGCACACCGCCGCGTTGCGGCTCGAACTCAAGGCGCAGCAGGCGGCGAAGAACTGGGAACAGGTGCTGGCGCTGGTCGATCAGCTCGAGAAGCGCGGCGTGTTCGACGCCGAGCAGGCCGAGCAGATCCGCGGTCACGCGCAGGCGGAGAACCTGAAGCGCAAGGCCCTGGACAGCCGTGCGCTGGCCGAAGCGTGGCAGAAGGTCCCGGCGCGGCAGAAAAAGGACACCCGGATCGCGGCGGCGGCGGCGCAGTGCTTCATCGCGCTCGGCGGCTGCGCGAAGGCGCACGAGATCATCGAGCAGAGCCTCAACGAGAGCTGGGACAGCACGCTCGTCGGGCTTTATGGGGAGTGCGAGGGCGGCGACACGCTGCGCCGCATCGAGCGCGCCGAAACCTGGCTGAAACGCCAGTCAAACGATGCCGTGCTGCTCCTGACGCTCGGCAGACTGTGCGCGCAACAGGGCCTGTGGGGCAAGGCGCAGAGCTATCTCGAGGCGGGCATTGCGATCGAACCGACCTATTCCGGGCTGTTCGCGCTGGCGCAGCTGCAGGAAAAGCTCGGCAATGCCGACGCTGCGCACCGGCACTTCCGCGAAAGCCTCGAACTCGCGGTCGGTCAGCTGCGGCAGCTCACCGGCGGGCGGCGCAAAACGCCGCTGTAAGGCTCGCCAGCGCGCACCGACGAAGGATGATCAGGCGCCCGTCCGGGCCGGTAAGTGGTGGTGGCGGCCGTCGGATTGGAGGGAGAATGGCTTATGTCATCGGATAACGGAGCGTTCGTCAGGGTCCATCCGCTGCTGGTGCGAATCACGCACTGGATCAATGTACTGGCCGTCCTCATCATGGTGCTGTCGGGCTGGCGCATCTACAATGCCTCGCCGCTGTTCGGCTTCAAGTTTCCCAGCGACTGGACGCTCGGCGGCTGGCTCGCCGGCGCGCTGCAGTGGCATTTTGCGGCGCTGTGGTTGCTGGTGATCAACGGGCTCGTCTACATCAGCTATGGCGTTCTCTCCGGACATTTCAGGCGGAAACTGCTCCCGGTCACGCCGCGCGCGGTGCTGCGCGATGTCGGGGAAGCGTTGCGCGGGAAGCTCGCACACGATGACCTCAGGGTCTACAACGCTGCCCAGCGCGCTGCCTATCTGGGGGCGATCGTTCTGGCGGTGGTCCTCGTGCTCTCCGGGCTTGCGATCTGGAAGCCCGTGCAATTCCAGGAACTCGCGGCGTTGATGGGTGACTATGAAGGCGCGCGCTACGTGCACTTCCTGGCCATGGTCGCGCTGCTGCTCTTCGTGGTCGTGCATGTTGCCATGGTGGCCCTGGTGCCGCGCACGCTGCCCGCCATGCTCACCGGCCGCGCGCGCGTTCCGGCCACGGCCAAGGGGGAATGACATGAAGCGCCTGTTCGGCATGCAGGACAGCCTCGGGGCGCATTCGCGCCCGCAGATCGAGAAGATCGAGCGCCGGTTGTTCCTGAAGCAGGGGTTGAGCCTGGGCGCCGTCACGCTGCTGTCCGGTTGCGACGTGACGGACGCGGAGTCCGTGCAGAAAGTGCTCTGGCGGATGTCGCACTGGAACGACCGCGTGCAGGCATGGCTCTTCGATCCCAACAAGCTCGCGCCGGAGTTTCCCGAGAGCAGGATCACCAAGCCTTTTCCGTTCAACGCGTTCTACAGCGAAGCCGAGGTGCCCAAAGTCGATGCCGCGAGCTACCAGCTCGAGGTCGCGGGCCTGGTACGCGAGAAAAAGGCGTGGACGCTGCCAGAGCTGTACGCATTACCCCAGGTGTCGCAGGTCACGCGTCACATCTGCGTGGAGGGCTGGAGCGCGATCGGCAAATGGAGCGGGGTTCGCTTCGGCGAGTTCCTGCGCCGCATCGGCGCCGACCTCACCGCGAAATACGTCGGATTCCGCTGCGCGGACAATTATTCGACCAGCATCGACATGCCGACGGCGCTGCATCCGCAGACGCAGCTCACGTTGCGCTTCGCCGATCAGATCCTCCCGCCGCAATACGGTTTCCCGATGAAGCTCAGGATTCCGACCAAGCTGGGATTCAAGAATCCCAAGCACATCGTGGCGCTGTTCGTCACTAACGAGTATCCGGGCGGCTACTGGGAGGATCAGGGCTACAATTGGTTCAGCGGGTCTTGATCGCGGCTATTTGGACGCCGGCGGCACGGCCGGGGTGAAGGCATCCGAGCAGAACTCCTCGTCGGGCAGTTTGCACTGCGACGTGAAGTCCTTGTGGGCGGCCTCCACCATGACCGGTGCGCCGCACGCGTAGACCTGGTGGCCCGAAAGATCCGGAAAATCCTCCATCACGGCGCGGTGAACGAAGCCGGTGCGCCCGGTCCAGTTGTCTTCGGGGCGCGCTTCCGACAAGACCGGCACATACCGGATGCCGTGCTCGCGCTGCCACGTCTCGGCCAGACCGTTCATGTAGAGATCGGCGCGCGCGCGCCCGCCCCAGTACAGCGTCATCGGGCGCTCGATGCCCTTGTAGAGCGCGTGTTCGACGATCGCCTTGATCGGCGCGAAACCGGTGCCGCTCGCGAGCAGGATGATGGGTCTGTCGCTGTCCTCGCGCAGGAAGAACGTCCCGAGCGGTCCCTCGAAGCGCAGGATCTCCTTCTCCTTCATCCGATTGAATACGTGATCGCTGAACGTCCCGCCGTAATTTCTGAGATGCAGCTGCAGCAGCGCGTCGTCGTGTGGCGCATTGGCCATGGACAGGCTTCTGCGCTTGCCGTCCTTCATCAGGATGTCGATGTACTGGCCGGCCAGGAACTGCAGACGCTCGGTCGCCGGCAGCTTCATGTGCAGCACCATTACGTCGGGGATCACCCGCTCCATCTTCTGCACCCGGCACGGCAGCGTCTTGATCTGAATGTCGCGGACGGCGCTGATTTCCCGGCACTCGATCGCGAGATCGGTGAGCGGCTGCGCCTGGCAGAACAATGCCAGGCCGTGCTGTTTTTCGTCCTCGGGCAGCGCATGTTCCTGGTAGGTCCCGTAGTCGACCCGGCCCTCCAGCACCCTGCCTTTGCAGGTGCCGCAGGCGCCGTTACGGCAGCCGTAAGCGATCGCGAACCCTTCGCGCAGCGCCGCCTCGAGGATCGTCTCGCCCGCGTTGACCGTGAAGGTATGGTTGCTCGGTTTGATGGTGATCTGATGCGACATGGCTGATCGCGCCCGCGGCACCGGTTCGTGGTCACCGTCCGGTTGGGCTAAAATTCCGCTATGCGACGCTTACTCATCGTCGGCTGCGGCGACGTGGCCCTGCGCATGGTGGCGCTCGTGCGGGGCCGCTGCCGTATTTTCGCGCTCTCCCACAGCCCGCAGCGCTTCGCCGCCTTGCGCGCGCTGGGCATCACGCCGGTGCAGGGAGATCTCGATCGGGCGCAAACGCTGGACGCGCTTGCGGGGCTCGCGCACGACGTCGTGCATTTCGCGCCGCCGCCGAGCCAGGGTGTGCATGACACGCGTACCGCACATCTGATCGCGGCGCTTGCAAAGGGGCAAAGTCTACCACAGCAGGTGGTCTACATCAGCACCAGCGGCGTCTACGGCGACTGTCACGGGGAACTCGTCGCCGAAACGCGCCCGGTGCGGCCGCAGACCGATCGGGCGCGCCGCCGGGCCGATGCGGAACGGCGGCTGCGCGAGTGGGGCGCGCGCCGCGGCGTGCGCGTCGCGATCCTGCGCGTGCCGGGCATTTATGCGGCGGACCGTCTGCCGCTCGAACGATTGCAAAATGGAACGCCGGCGCTGAGGTCCGAGGACGACGCCTACGTGAATCACGTTCATGCCGACGACCTCGCGCGCATCGCGCTCGCGGCGTTCTATCGCGGCCACCCCAACCGCATGTATAACGCCGCGGACGACGCACCCCAGAAAATGGGAGATTACTTCGATCTCGTCGCCGACCGCTTTGGACTGCCGCGCCCGCCGCGGGTCACGCGCGCCGAGGCGGAACGGGTCTTGTCGCAAAACCTGCTTACCTTCATGCGCGAGTCGCGGCGGCTCGTGAACCACCGCATCAAGGAGGAGCTGCGGGCACGGCTGCGCTTTCCGACGGTTCACGAGGGCATCGCTGCGGCGCTCGCCGCGCGCGGTGCCCGGACTTAAGCGGGATAAACCGGAGAGGACCATGCCCGAAGCCGCAGTCGACACCCTGATCGTGCTCACCAATCTGCCGGATCGCGCCAGTGCGGTTAAGCTCGCCCGGGCGCTCGTGGACAGGCGCCTGGCGGCCTGCGTCAACGTGCTCGGCGAGGCGTCCTCCGTCTACCGTTGGCAGGGCCGGGTCGAAACCGAGCCGGAAGTGCCGCTGTTGATCAAGACGCGCGGCGCGCTCTACGCCGAAGTCGAGGCGGCGATTATCGCGACGCATCCCTACGAACTTCCGGAAATCGTGGCTGTCCCAGTCGTGCGCGGCCTGCCGGAATATCTTGAGTGGGTAACTGCGGAGACAACCCCGCTGATCGACTAGGTCCGGCGCCTTCCATGCGATTCCTCATCATTCTGTTGCTCGTTCTGACCGGGCAGGTCCATGCCGCGGAGCCGGAGCTGCTCGAACCCGACAAGGCCTTTCAGTTCGCCGCCCGGCTTGCCCGCGCCGACGCGATCGAGGTGCGCTATCAGATCGCCCCCGGCTACTACATGTATCGCGACAAGTTCCGTTTCTCGGTCGAGCCCGCGGCGGCCGGGCTGGGTCCACCGCGCCTGCCGCCGGGGAAAGTGAAGAATGACCAGTTCTTCGGCGACGTCGAGGTGTATCGCGATGAAGTGAGAATTCTGCTGCCGCTGCAGGCCGACGGCACAGCAACCGCGGTCGTGCTGACGGCAATCTCGCAGGGTTGTGCCGACGTCGGCGTATGTTATGTGCCCCAGGAACAGAAGGCGGAGCTGAGGTTTGCGGCCTTCAGCCCTGCTGGCGGCGGCCCCTTCGTCGGGCCGGTGCCGGCGCCCGGCGCCGCGTCCCCGTTCATCGACGTGCCGGGCGCGAAGCCGCGGGGGGAGGATGCGTTGATCGCGGAACTCTTCCGCGGCGGGTTCTGGCTGCTGGTGGCGAGTTTCTTCGGTTTCGGCTTGCTCCTTTCGTTCACGCCGTGCGTGCTGCCGATGGTGCCGGTCCTCTCCGGCATCGTTGCCGGGCGCGGACATCATCTCACCAAGACCCACGGCTTCCTGCTGTCGGCCGCTTATGTGCTCGGCATGGCGATTACCTACGCGCTGGCCGGCGTGGCGGCAGGGCTTTCCGGCGCGATGCTGTCGGCCGCGCTGCAGAACCCCTGGGTGCTGGGCGCGTTTGCGGCGGTGTTCGTGCTGCTGGCCCTTGCCATGTTCGGCTTTTACGAGCTGCAGTTGCCGGTTGCACTGCAGACCCGGCTTGCGGAAGCCACCAATCGCCTTCATGGCGGGCACTTTGCAGGGGTGTTCTCGATGGGGGTGCTCTCCGCGTTGATCCTGGGGCCGTGCATGGCGGCGCCGCTCGCGGGCGCGCTGCTCTATATCAGCCAGAGCCGTGACGTCGTGCTGGGGGGCACGGCACTGTTCGCGATGGCGCTCGGCATGGGGGCACCGCTGCTCGCGGTCGGGGCATCCGCCGGCGCACTTCTGCCCAAGGCCGGCCCCTGGATGGAAACGGTCAAGCGCTTCTTCGGGGTGCTGATGCTCGCCGTTGCAATCTATATCGTTTCGCCGCTGATCCCGCTCGTGGTGCAAATGCTGGCCTGGGCGACGCTGCTCATCGTCACCGCCATTTATCTGCACGCGCTCGATCCGCTGCCGCACGGCGCGCACGGGTTTCAGCGTTTCAGCAAGGGTGTCGGCGTGATCGCGCTGGTGGCAGGTGTCGCGTTTCTGGTAGGCGCGCTTGCGGGCAGCCGCGACATCCTGCAACCGCTGTCGGGGCTGCGGGTGGGGCAGCCTGCGCCGCAGTCCGCGCCGATCGCATTCCAGCGCGTCAATAATCTGCCCGAATTGGACGGCGCAATCCAGGCCGCAGCCGGTAAACCGGTCATGCTCGACTTCTACGCCGACTGGTGCGTTTCATGCAAAGAGATGGAGCGCTACACGTTCAGTGACGCCGCGGTACAGGCCCGGCTCCAGCATGTGGTCAAGCTGCAGGCGGACGTGACCGCCGGCAATGGGGAGCACATGGCCCTGCTCAAGCGTTTTCGCCTGTTTGGTCCGCCCGGAATCGTCTTCTTCGACCGCGCCGGCCGGGAGATCCAGGGTTTGCGCGTGATCGGCTTCCAGTCGGCCGAGAAGTTCGCCGCCGTCCTCGACCACGCGCTCGCGTTCCAGTGACCCGGAGCCGCCAAGTCGTCATTGTCATCGTGGTGGCGATCGCCGCCGCCGTTGCCGGGTATGGCGTCCACCTCTGGCGCCTGACCGGCACCGATCGCTCCGCGGAAGCGATCATGGCGGCCCGGCTCATTGACCTCGACGGGCGGCAGCAGCCGTTGAGTCAATGGCGCGGCAAAGTGCTGGTGGTGAATTTCTGGGCGACATGGTGCGCACCCTGCCGCCAGGAAATCCCGGCATTCGTGCGCTTGCAGGAGAAATACCGCAGCCGCGGACTGCAATTCGTAGGCATCGCCATCGACCAGCGTGACCAGGTACAGGTCTTTGCGCGCGAGTTCGGCATCAACTATCCGGTCCTGCTCGGCGGGATCGACACGGTCGAAATTTCACGGCAGGCGGGAAACCGCATCGGCGCGCTGCCGTTTACCCTGGTATTCGACCGGAACGGCCAAATTGCTGCCCGTGAAGTGGGAGAAACCAAGGAAACCAAGCTGGACGCCTTGGTCCAGCCGCTGCTTTAGCGGCATTTCGTCTGGCAATTTATGCTAATTTCTGCCAATTTACCACAACCTCGACGACTGCCAGGCTGTGGTAATACCGGGAAGCTTCCCAGTGGCGCCGCTTGGACAGATCATTATGACGGCCGCTCTCGCTGACGGCCGGATCAGGGCAACCATTCTTCGACAATTGCACTGAAGTCCGGCAAAATGCTGGACAAAATGCAGGTATTTGCGGCAAACTTGCCGCCGGCAAAACAAGGGAGAACCCGGGCAGCTTCGCTTGGAGGGCTCGGGAGAGAGGGATGAAGACCACCAAGCGCATTCTCGTCATAAACGGCCCCAATCTTAATTTGCTGGGCAGCCGTGAACGCAAACATTACGGTTCCAAGAGCCTGGCGGACATCGAGTCCCGACTGGACGATCAAGCCCGGCAGGCCGGTGCCGAGCTGGTCGCCTTCCAAAGCAATTCGGAAGCAGAACTGGTCGAGCGCATCCAGCGGGCGGGCCGGGACAAGACTGACTTCATCATCATCAACCCGGCTGCCTATACCCATACCAGCGTGGCGATGCGCGATGCGCTCGCTGCGGTCGGCGTCCCGTTCGTCGAGGTCCACCTTTCGAACGTCTTCGCACGCGAGGCCTTCCGACAACGCTCATATTTCACCGATCTGGCGGTCGGCATCATCAGCGGGCTGGGCGCGAAAGGCTACGAACTCGCGCTGGCGTTCGCGCTGCAATACTCCAAGAAGAGCTAAAAGAGGGCCGCGGTATGGATCTCAGGAAACTGAAGACGCTCATCGATCTCGTGCAGCAGTCGGGCATCGCCGAACTGGAGATCACCGAGGGCGAGGAAAAGGTGCGGATCAGCCGGGGCACGCCGGTAACGCATACCAACGTGACCGTGGCGCCCTCCGGCGCCGCGGCCTCTGCCGTTTCGGCACCGTTCTCGCCAGCCGCGGGGGCGCCGCAGGCCGGGCCCGCGCCGGCGGAAGGCCACACCATCAAGTCGCCGATGGTGGGCACCTTCTATCGCTCCTCCGCACCCGGCGCCAAGCCGTTCGTCGACTTGGGCCAGACGGTCAAGGCCGGTGACACGGTGTGCATCATCGAGGCAATGAAGCTGTTGAACGAAATCGAGTCTGACCATGACGGGGTGATCAAAGCCGTGCTCGTCGAAAACGGTCAGCCGGTGGAATACGGCCAGCCGCTGTTTATCATCGGGTGAGCGGCAAGCAGTCAGCCCTCCTGCTTTTGCCGCTTCCTGCTCACCGCCTACTGCTTACGGGTCTTCAATGTTCGAGAAAATCCTCATAGCCAACCGTGGCGAAGTGGCGCTGCGCATACAGCGCGCCTGCCGCGAACTCGGCATCAAGACGGTGGTCGTCCATTCGGAAGCCGACGCCGAGGCCAAGTACGTGAGGCTCGCCGACGAATCGGTGTGCATCGGGCCACCGCCGTCGGCCAACAGCTATCTCAACGTCCCCGCGATTATCAGCGCGGCGGAGGTGACCGACGCCGAGGCGATCCATCCCGGCTACGGCTTTCTCTCGGAGAACGCGGATTTCGCCGAGCGCGTCGAGCAGAGCGGCTTCGTGTTCATCGGCCCCAAGCCGGAGACCATTCGCCTGATGGGCGACAAGGTGAGCGCGAAGAACGCGATGAAGAAGGCCGGAGTGCCGGTGGTGCCCGGCAACGACAACGTGCTTCCCGAAGACCCGAAGGAGGTGAGCCGCATTGCGCGCGGCATCGGCTACCCGGTCATCATCAAGTCGGCGGGCGGCGGCGGCGGCCGCGGCATGCGCGTGGTGCACACCGAAGCCGCGCTCTTCAGCGCGGTGCAGACCACACGCGCCGAAGCGCAGGCCGCGTTCGGCAACCCTGCCGTCTACCTGGAAAAGCTCCTGGAGAACCCGCGCCATATCGAGGTCCAGGTGATCGCCGATAAACACAAGAATGCGATCTGCCTCGGCGACCGCGACTGCTCGATGCAGCGCCGCCACCAGAAAGTGATCGAGGAGGCACCGGCGCCATTGGTCCCTTCGCGTGCCCGGCAGCGCATCGGCGAGCGTTGCGCCGAAGCGTGCCGGAAGATCGGCTACACCGGCGCCGGCACATTCGAGTTTCTATACGAAAACGAGGAGTTCCACTTCATCGAGATGAACACACGGCTTCAGGTCGAGCACCCGGTGACCGAGATGATCACGGGGCTCGATATCGTGCAGTTGCAGATCCGGATCGCCGCCGGTGAGAAGCTGAAGTTCAGGCAGCGCGACGTGCAGTTGAAGGGCCACGCCATCGAATGCCGCATCAACGCCGAGGATCCCTACAAATTCACGCCGTCCCCGGGACGCATCACCTCCCTGCACATTCCCGGGGGGCCCGGCATCCGGGTCGATACGCATGCCTACAACGGTTATTTCGTGCCGCCCTATTACGATTCGCTGCTCGGCAAGATCATCGCCTACGGCGACACGCGTGAACAGGCGATCGCGCGCCTCACTATCGCGCTGTCGGAGACTGCGATCGAGGGCATCCGCACCAATATCCCGCTGCACCAGGAACTGCTGCGTGATGCGGCGTTCTTGCGCGGCGGCACCAACATCCACTATCTCGAAGAGAAACTCGCTCAGATGGTGCGGGAGGAGTGAAATCCTGGCTCGCCGTCATTTTGGAAGTGGATGCCGCTTGCACGGAGCGGCTCAGCGACGCGCTGCTCGACGCCGGTGCGGTGGCGGTCGATATCGCCGACGCAACGGCCGGCACGCCGCACGAGCGACCCTGGTTCGGCGAGCCCGGCGCCGCACCTGTCCGGGTCTGGGGCTCCAGTCGCCTGACTGCGCTGTTTCCGTCGGAAACCGATCTGTCGGCCGTGTTGGGCGAAGCGCTGCGCTCGGCGTCCCTGTCAGAGACCATGCCTTATCGCCTGGAGCGCATCGACGATCGCGACTGGGTGCGCGCGAGCCAGGGTCAGTTTGAGCCGACGCGCATTTCGCCGCGCCTGTGGATCGTGCCGAGCTGGCACACGCCGCCCGACCCGCGGGCGGTCAACATCGTGCTCGACCCCGGGCTCGCGTTCGGTACCGGTACCCACCCCACCACGCGGCTGTGCCTGCGCTGGCTCGAGGGGCACGTGCACGGCGGCGAAACGGTCATCGATTTCGGCTGCGGCTCGGGAATTCTCGCCATCGCTGCCTTGAAACTCGGCGCCGCAAAAGCCTGCGGCGTCGATATCGACGAACAGGCGCTCCTTGCGGCGCGGAGCAATGCTATGCAAAATCGGGTCGATGCGCAGTTCGTCGCAGCCGTGGGCGCAAGCCGGGAGCCGGCCGAACTGGTCGTGGCCAACATACTGGCGAATCCGCTGATTGTGCTCGCGCCATTGCTCGCGAATCTGACCGTGAGCGGCGGGCGCATCGCGCTGTCCGGAATACTGGCGGAGCAGGCGGAGGAAGTGCGCGCGGCATATCTGGAATGGTTCGACATGGACACCACCGAGCACGAGGAAGGCTGGGCGCTCGTGAGCGGCGTGAAAAGATGAGGATGCCGGCGTGTCGATGGTGACCCGTTGCCCGGCCTGCACCACGCTGTTTCGCGTCACGCCGCAGCAACTGCAAGCACGCCAGGGCCGGGTGCGCTGCGGGCGTTGCATGACAGTCTTTGACGGTTTCAAGGCGCTCGCCACGCTGCCCGAGCAGGCGCCGCCCGAGGCAGCGTTGGCCGAAACGACGGCCGCGCCGCCCGCCGCGGAAAGCGCGGCTCCGCCCGCTGCCGCTGGGGGCGCGCCTGCACGAACGCACGCTGAAGACACGGGGCATACCGCCGTGCCTGAAGCGCCCGCCCCGCCGGCAACACCGCCGGCCCCCGCGGGCTTCGAATTCGAGCCGATCGAGCCGCGCCCGGCGCGCGCAGCGGCCCAGTCGGCGCCTTCCTTCAGGCCGGCAGCAGCAGTAAAGCCCGAGGCAAGGCCGGACAACGCCGTCACCTCCTCGCCGCCGGTCAGCGCGGACGCACTGTTCCTCCAGCAGGCGCACGCCAAACGGCGCCGAGGATCGTGGGTGTGGACGGCCGGGAGCGTGCTTCTCACACTCACGCTGGCGGCCCAGGCAGTCTATTTTTACCGCGGGGAGCTCGCGGCGAATTACCGTGGTCTGAAGCCGCTCATTGTGCAGACGTGCCAGTTATTACAGTGCGACGTGCCCCTGCCGCAGCGTCCTCGACTCATCAATATCGAAGCCTCCGATCTGCAGAGCGTCGACCCGACGCGTCCCGGCGTGATCCAGCTCACGGCAACGCTGCGCAACCACGCGGGCTACGATCTCGCCTATCCCGCGCTCGATCTCGTCCTCACCAATACCAAGGAGCACACCCTGGCGCGGCGCATTTTCCTGCCGCAGGAGTATCTCGACAAGAGCAGGGACGCGAACGCCGGTTTTCCGGCCAACGCCGAAATCACCGTCCGCCTCGATCTCGATACCGGCGAGCTTGGCGCTGCGGGTTTTCGTCTCGACCTGCTGCCGGCACCGGCGCGCTAACGCCGCCCGGGCGGGCGCCTTGCCATCCATGATGGCGGCGAAGTATAGTGTCTAGGCCGATACGTTGCAGCAGGAGAGCGTGCCCGGCGCGGATGCCGGGCACCGCCGTAGGCGTAAATCACCCGAAAACGCTCAGGCCTCAGTACTCTGCAGCGTGGCGACTCTGGAGAGCGTCGAGCCCGCAACGGGTTCGACCACCGAAGGGGCACGCGGTGGGCGCGGGTCCGCTGCAATCTCTCAGGTTGGGGTCGATAAGGACTCCTGCGGACAGAGGGGTGAAGCCGGTCATGCGGCTTCACCCTTTTTGTTTTTTGGGGGCCTTCGTTCCCGCTTTTTTTGTGAGACCGCAAGGCATGTCGGACGCGCTCAAGACAACACCGCTCCACGCCGCGCATCGCGCGCTGGGGGCGAAGATGGTCGACTTCGCCGGCTGGGAAATGCCGCTGCATTACGGCTCGCAGATCGAGGAGCACCATCAGATCCGGCGCGCCGTGGGCATGTTCGACGTGTCGCACATGCTCGCAGCGGACATCCGCGGCGCGGACGTGCGCGAATTCCTGCGCGCGCTGCTCGCCAACGATGTGGCCAAGCTGCGGCAGCCCGGCAAGGCGCTATATTCGTGCATGCTCGATCCTGAGGGCCGGGTCATCGACGATCTCATCGTCTACTGCCTTGCGGGAGAGCGGTTCCGGGTCGTGGTCAACGCCGGCACGGCGGTCAAGGACATCGCGTGGATCGACGCCCAGCGCGCGCGGCGCGCGCCCGGCGTTGAGCTCGAGCCGCGCCGCGACCTCGCCATCCTTGCGGTGCAAGGTCCGCACGCCCGAGAGAAGGTGTGGCGTGCGCTGCCGCAGGTGCGCGGCGCGAGCGAGCCGCTGGTGCATTTTCAGGCGGCGGAAGTGGGCGACACACTGGTGGCGCGCACCGGCTACACCGGCGAGGACGGGTTCGAAATCATGCTGCCTGCGGCGCGGGCGACGGATCTTTGGAATGCGCTCAGGGCGCAGGGGGTGGCGCCGGCGGGCCTCGGCGCGCGCGACACGCTGCGGCTCGAAGCGGGCATGAATCTTTACGGTCAGGACATGGACGAGACCGTGACACCGTTCGAGTCCGGCCTCGCGTGGACGGTGGATTTGGGGACGGATCGTGATTTCATCGGCAAGGCGGCTTTGATCGCCCGACCGGCAGCGCGCCAGTTGATCGGGCTGATGCTCGTCGCGCGCGGCGTGATGCGCGCGCACCAGGCGGTGCGCTGCGCCGGCGGTGGCGGTGAAACCACGAGCGGCGGATTCTCGCCGACGCTCAATCAGTCGATTGCGCTGGCGCGCGTGCCGTCAACGCTTGCCGCTGGCGATGGCGTCGAGGTGCACGTGCGCGACAAATGGCTGCGCGCGAAGGCGGTGAAACCGCCTTTCGTGCGCAACGGGAGGATCTTGGTAGGGGCTGGCGATTTTTTGGGGGAACGATGACAACGCCCGACAATCTGAAGTATACGAAGAGCCACGAATGGGTCCGACAGGAAGCCGACGGCACGGTGACCATCGGGATCACCTTTCACGCACAGGAGATGCTCGGGGATGTCGTTTTCATCGAGAATCCCGCCGTCGGCCGCAAGCTCAAACAGGGGGAAGAGTGCGGCGTGATCGAATCGGTGAAGGCCGCAGCCGATATATACGCGCCGCTTTCGGGTGAAGTCCTCGCCGCCAACGGCGAACTTGCGGATGCGCCGGAGAAGGTGAATCAGGATTCCTATGCGGCGTGGCTGTTCAGGGTCAGGCCGGACGACCCGGCCGAACTTGCCGGCCTGCTCGATGCCGCGGCGTATCAAAAAATCGCCGACGCCGAAAAACAGTAATGGGTAATGGGTGCGAACGCCTGAGCGAGTGACGGAAACACAGCCCTTGCCCATCACCCATAACTCATCACCCATCACCAGTCTTGCACATGCCGTTCATACCGCACACCGAAGAAGACATCCGGGCGATGCTGCAATCGATCGGTGCCGAGTCGATCGACCAGCTCTTCGACGAAATTCCGCCGGCGCTCCGCAGCTCCGGTGCGACGCGGGTGCCGCCGGCGATGACGGAAATGGAAATCACGCGGCTCATGCGCAGCCGCGCGGAACGTGACGGCACCTATCTCAATTTCATCGGCGCCGGCGCCTACGAGCATCACATTCCCGCCGCGGTATGGCAGATCACGACCCGCGGCGAATTCTATTCCTCGTATACGCCGTACCAGGCCGAAGCGAGCCAGGGCACGCTGCAGCTGCTGTACGAGTACCAGACCATGATGGCGTCGTTGCTCGCGCTCGACGTCACCAACGCGAGCCTTTACGACGGCGCCTCCGCACTGGGCGAGGCGGTGCTCATGGCGGTGCGCGCGCACCGGAGTGCGCAGCGGGTGCTGATGCCGCGCACCGTCCATCCGACGTGGCGCAGGGTCGTGAGAACGATCGTCAGGAACCAGGGTATCGTGCTCTCCGAGGTCGATTATGACCCGGCAGCGGGGCATACCGCGCAGGATGCGCTCGCGGCGTTCGAAGGACAGGACATCGCGGCGCTGGTGATCCCTCAGCCCAATTTTTTCGGCGTGCTCGAACCGGTCGACGAACTGGTCGCGTGGGCGCATGCCCACCACATACTCGTGATCGCAGTGGTGAATCCCGTGGCGCTTGCGCTGCTCAGGCCGCCGGGTGAGTGGGGCTCTGACGGGGCGGACATCGCCGTCGGCGACGGCCAGCCGCTCGGGGTGCCGCTGGCGAGCGGCGGTCCGTACTTCGGCTTCATGGCGTGCCGCAAGCATCTCGTGCGCCAGATGCCGGGCCGCATCGTCGGCGCCGCGCGGGACGTGGACGGCAGGCCGGGCTATACGCTCACCCTGCAGGCGCGTGAACAGCACATCCGCCGGTCCAAGGCGACGTCCAACATCTGCACCAATCAGGGCTTGCTGGTGGTGGCGGCGACGATACACATGGCGTTGCTCGGGCCCGCGGGTCTTGCGGGCGTCGCGCGCGCCTGCCACAGCAACGCGTTCGATCTTCTGGCTCATCTTACGGCGATAGAAGGCGTCGAACGCATGTTCAGCGCGCCCGTGTTTCACGAATTCGTGCTGCGCTTGAAAACGCCGGTTGCACCCGTATTGCACGCCCTCAAGGCGCAGGGCATACTGGGCGGCCTGAGCCTGACGCATGATTATCCGGAACTCGGCCAGGCGCTGCTGGTTTGTGCGACCGAGACCAAGAGCGAAGAAGATTTGAAGCACTATTCCGATAACATGGCGCGCATCGTCGGCAAGCGTTTCCGTCCCGCGCCGTGTGCGCTCAAAACAAAATCCTAACCCGTTAAGGAGCAGGACCATGCCAAACGTTACGCTCGGAGGCAATCCCATCAACGTCGGGGGCAATTTTCCCGACAAGGGCGACACCGCCCCCGAATTCACGCTCACCACCAAGGATCTGAAGGACATCGGCCTGAAGGACTTTGCGGGCAAGCGCAAGGTGCTCAACATCGTGCCGAGCCTGGATACCCCCGTGTGCGCCAAGTCGACGCGCATCTTCAACGAGCGGGCGGGCGGTGTGGCGAACACCGCGGTGCTGGTGATCTCGGCCGATCTGCCCTTTGCCATGAACCGCTTCTGCGGGGCCGAAGGCATCAACAACGTGGTGACGCTGTCGACGGTGCGCAACCGCGACTTTCACGCCAAGTACGGCGTCGACATCACCGATGGTCCGCTCCGGGGCCTCACCGCGCGCGGCGTGGTGGTGCTCGACGAAAACAACCGGGTGCTGCATTCGCAGCTGGTGTCGGAAATCAAGAACGAGCCCGACTACGAGGCGGCGCTCGCGGCGCTGAAGTAGAACCGATCCCGACCAGACGCGCAGGTAGGTTCTGAATGTTGATCTTCGAGCTGGCAAGACCCGGACGGCGCAATCCGAGCCAGGCGCCGGCCGCGGCGGCGAAGGCGGGCGCGATCCCGGAAAAATTCCTGCGCGCGACACCGCCATTGCTGCCGGAAGTCTCCGAACTCGACGCGGTGCGCCACTACACGAGCCTCTCGCAGAAGAACTTCTCGATCGATACGCATTTCTATCCGCTCGGCTCGTGCACGATGAAATACAACCCGCGGGCATGCAATGCGGCTGCCATGCTGCCGCAGTTCCTGGCGCGCCATCCCGCTGCGCCCGACGATACCGGCCAGGGTTTTCTCGCCTGCATGTTCGAGCTGCAGGAGATGCTGAAGGACGTGACCGGGATGGCGGCGGTGAGTCTCGCGCCGATGGCGGGCGCGCAGGGCGAGTTTGCGGGCGTGGCGATGATTCGCGCCTATCACGATTCGCGCGGCGATTCCGCCCGCCGCGAGATCCTGGTGCCGGACGCCGCGCACGGCACCAATCCGGCCACCGCCGTGATGTGCGGCTACGCGGCGCGCGAAATCCCGACCGATACGGAAGGCAACGTCGATCTTGTTGCGCTCACCGCGGCGGTGGGACCGCACACCGCGGGGCTCATGCTGACCAACCCGTCCACGCTCGGCGTGTTCGAAAAGCGCATCCTCGAGATCGCCGAAATCGTCCACCAGACCGGTGGACTGCTCTACTATGACGGCGCCAACCTCAACGCGATTCTCGGCAGGGTCAAGCCGGGCGACATGGGGTTCGACGCCATTCACATCAATCTGCACAAGACATTCTCCACGCCGCATGGCGGCGGGGGACCGGGCGCCGGGCCGGTGGGCGTTTCGGCGCGGCTTGCGCCCTTTCTCCCGCTGCCGCTGGTCGGGCAGCACAAGGACGAGTATCGGCTTCTGAACGAAAGGGATTTGCCGCTCTCCATCGGGCGCCTCGCCGCGCACATCGGCAATGCGGGAGTCTTGCTCCGCGCCTATGTCTACGCACGGCTGCTCGGCGCGGAAGGCATGCGGCGGGTCGCGGACTTCGCCACGCTCAATGCCAATTACCTGATGGCGGAACTGAAGCGCGCCGGCTTCGATCTCGCCTATCCGCGGCGGCGCGCGAGCCATGAATTCATCGTGACGCTCAAGCGTCTGAAAGACGAGAC
This sequence comes from Betaproteobacteria bacterium, assembly GCA_016202565.1. Lineage (GTDB taxonomy): Bacteria > Pseudomonadota > Gammaproteobacteria > Burkholderiales > SG8-41 > DSOT01. The sequence continues at coordinate 18,243 of JACQOK010000268.1, forward strand.
CGGCATTGCCGCGATGGACGTGGCAAAGCGCCTGCTCGACAAGGGCTTTCACGCGCCAACCAGCTATTTCCCGCTGCTCGTGCCGGAGTGCCTGCTGATCGAGCCCACCGAAACCGAGTCGAGGCAGACGCTCGACGCCTTCGTCGCGGCGATGAAGGAGATCCTCGAGGAGGCGCGCGCCAATCCGCAGCTCGTCAAGACGGCGCCGCATACGACGCCGGTGCGGCGGCTCGACGAGGTCAAGGCCGCGCGCGAGCTCGACCTCGCCTGGAAGCCCCCACCCCCCCATCGCTCATGACCGGCCCGCACAAGGGCAAGACCGGATTGAGCCGCATCTGGCGCGCGCTCTTTTATTCGCTGGAGGGGCTCGCTGCCGCATTCAGGCACGAGGATGCCTTCCGTCAGGAGGTCCTGCTCGCGGCGATCCTCATCCCTGTTGCGATGGTGTTGCCCGTGACCGGCGCCGGCAAGGCGCTGATGGTGGCGAGCGTGCTGCTGGTATTGATCGTGGAGTTGCTCAATTCCGCCATCGAATCCGCGGTCGATCGCATCTCCCTGGAAAATCACCGGCTCGCCAAACGCGCCAAGGACATGGGCAGCGCGGCGGTGCTGCTCGCGCTCCTCAACGTGCCGGTGGTGTGGCTGCTGGTGCTGCTCGGTTAAAAGCTGTAAATCAGCCGCCGATGAACGCAGATGGACGCCGAAAACATTAGGGTCGGGAGGGTTTGAGCTTTTTTTACTTTCATCGGCGTTAATCGGCGTTTATCTGCGGCTCAACTATTTTTTTTCAGCGCGTCGCGGATTTCCCGCAGCAGCACCACCTCTTCCGGCGGGGCGGGCGGTGGCGCGGGCGGTTTTTCCTCTTCCTTGCGCCGCAGCCGGTTGATGGCGCGGATCAGCAGAAACACCGCGAACGCGACGATCACGAACGAAATCACCGTGTTGATGAACATGCCGTAGTTGAAGGTCACGGCGCCCGCTTTCTGCGCCGCCTCGACCGTGAGATAAGGCCCGGCGCCCTTGCCCTCCCGCAGCACGAAGAAGAGGTTGGAGAAATCAACCTTGCCGAGCAGCACCCCGATCGGCGGCATGATCACGTCCTTGACCAGTGACTCGACGATCTTGCCGAACGCGGCGCCGATGATGATGCCCACGGCCATGTCGACGACGTTGCCGCGCATCGCGAATTCCTTGAATTCCCTCAGCATGATGCAAGCTCCTTTCGTAAAAGGCGGGGTCCGCCGGCGGTTGCGCTTCGCGCGTAGTGTGCTTGGACAGGCACGCGCTATAATCGTGCACCGAACAGCCTAAGAGTCCCTAACATAATGAAACGCGTGATGCGCTGTCACGATTTTGGCTCAGGGCGCGAAGCGACCCGCAGTGAATATCGCGAATATTCACAAGGGGAGCGACAAAGCCATGGGCCAAAACTCGTGCCAGCCCGAAGGGTTGCGGCCACAATCGGCGCTGACTTTGTCGGGTGGCTTGCTCATATTCGCGATATGAGCTGCGCCCCCCTTCGCGTCATCCCCAATTCTGGCTCGCAACGCACACGTGTTTCATTATGTTAGGGACTCTAAGTCCTCATGCGCACGCTCATCTGCGGTTCGATCGCCTACGACACCATTATGGTGTTTCACGATCGCTTCAGAAATCACATTCTTCCCGATCAGCTGCACATCCTCAACGTCGCGTTTCTGGTGCCCGACATGCGGCGCGAATTCGGCGGCTGCGCGGGCAATATCGCCTATTCGCTCGGCATGCTGGGCGGCGAGCCGGTCATCATGGCGACGGTCGGCGACGATTACCCGCCGTATGCGCGCCGCCTGGACGAGCTGCATCTTTCGCAGCAGCACGTTCGCAGGATTCCCGACACCTTCACGGCGCAGGCGTTCATCACGACCGACCTCGATGACAACCAGATCACCGCGTTCCATCCCGGCGCGATGAATCGCTCGCATGAGAACCACGTCTACGACGCACGGGGCGTCGGGTTGGGGATCATCGCGCCGGACGGGCGCGAAGGCATGCTCCAGCACGCGCGCGAATTTTACGCCGCCGGCATCCCGTTCGTCTTCGACCCGGGTCAGGGGCTGCCGATGTTCACCGGCGAGGAACTGCTCGAGTTCGTGCGCATGGCCGACTACGTCACCGTCAACGACTATGAAGGCCGGATGCTGCAGGAGCGCACCGGCAGAAACCTCGAGCAACTGGCGAAGCAGGTGAAGGCGTTCGTGGTCACGCTGGGCGCGCGCGGTTCGGTGATCTATACGGATGGCCAGCAAATCGAGATTCCCTGCGTCGGGGCGGAGGCGGTGACGGACCCGACCGGCTGCGGCGACGCGTTTCGTGCCGGTCTGCTGTACGGCATCGGGGCGGGCCTGGACTGGCCGCTTGCCGGCCGGCTCGCCTCGCTGCTGGGCGCGATCAAGATCGCGAGCCGCGGCGGCCAGAATCACCGCTTCACGCGCGAGGAAATCGCGGCGCGCTTCCAGGACAGTTTCGGCACCCGCATCTGGTAGCGACGCGGCGTCTTGCGCGTCGCCCCCGGTCGGGTCAGTCTTCCCGCGCCGTCCCCTGCAATTCGCGGCAGTCATACTGATTGATCCGGCGGTCTTCGAGGCGCAGGGCGCTGAGCGCGCGGCCCCAAACGCAGCCCGAATCAAGCGAGATCACGTCGGGCCGCACCAGCAGCCCCAGCGCCGCCCAATGACCGAAAATAACCGGCGTGCCCACGCTTGCGCGTGCCGGCACGTCGTACCACGGCATGAACCCGGGCGGCACGCCGCCGTCAAGGCCGATCTTGTGCGAGAACTCCATCGTGCCGTCGGTCGTGCACAGCCGCATGCGCGTCATGGCGTTGGTAATGACGCGCAGCCGGTCGAATCCGCTCAGGTCGTCCTGCCAGCGGTCGGGCTGGTTGCCGTACATCCGCTGCAGCAATTCGCGCCAGCCGTCGCCGCGCAGCGCCTGTTCGACCTCGCTTCCCAGCGCCAGCGCCCGGGAAACGCTCCACTGCGGAAGCAGGCCCGCGTGCACCATCGCATAGCGTTCGTCCGCGTGCATCATCTTCTGATGCCGCAACCAGTCGAGCAACTCGTCGCGGTCAGGGGCGGCGAGAATGTCGCCGAAGGTGTCCGAGGCGTGCGCGCGCTTGATCCCTTCCGCCACGACGAGCAGCGCGAGATCGTGGTTGCCGAGCACGGTGACGGCGCGGCTGCCCAGGTTCTTGACGAAGCGCACGACCGCGCGGGACTGCGGCCCGCGATTCACGAGATCACCGACGAACCACAAGGTGTCGCGAGCCGGATCGAACGCGATCCTCTCAAGCAGGCGCAGCAGCTGGTCGTAACAGCCCTGCACGTCGCCAATCGCGTAGGTGGCCATTTATGGGTGAAAGACGAATCCTGAATGGTGGTAAGCGGTCAGTCACGTAGAACGTAGCCCGGAAGGAGCGAAGCGCATTTTTTTTGGGGGGCCTTCGTTCCCGCTTCTCCCGGTCCCGGATTTCATTTCATTCCTTCCGGGCTACGTGCGGACCGCCAAACCGCTTACTTTACCTGGCTTACCAGGTAATCCACTGCTGCCTTGACGTCGGCGTCCGGGAGCGAAGGATTGCCGCCCTTGGGCGGCATCGCGTTCTTGCCCTTGAGCGAGTTGGCGTAGAGCGCGTCCATGCCGGACTTGATGCGCGGCGCCCATGCCGCCTGGTCTCCGGCCTTCGGCGCCCCGGCAACGCCGGCGGCGTGACAGACGGCGCACGTCGCGTCATAAACCGACTTGCCTTTCCCGGCGTCCGCTTTTGCCGTCGTGCCAGGCGCCGCGGCGGGCGCCTTCGCCGTTGCCTCGGGACCGGGCTCGGCTTTCGGCGCTTCGCGCTCCACGACCACCACCTCGCCCACCGGCTTGAGGCGCTTGGCGATCGCTTCCTCCGACATGCCCGGATTCGTCGTGCTGGAATCCATGCTGATCATGACCAACTGAGCCAGCATCACGATCAACGTAATCGGTACCGCGAACGCCAGGAACACCACGATGATCAACTGTTTCGGCGTCTTGATCAGGGAAGAATGCTCCTTGACGTGAATCTCCTCGCTCATCCGGATTTCCTGCGCGTCGGGCGTGAAAGGCGCACATTATAGCGGCAATCGATAGCTCGGTAAAACCTTGATTCTGGAGCCATCCGTGAATATCCACTGTGTTAAAATCGGTACCCGCGACGCGCCCGTAGCTCAGTTGGATAGAGTGTCGGTCTCCGAAGCCGAAGGTCGCCCGTTCGAGTCGGGCCGGGCGCGCCACTCTTATTTCTGGTCCTGTTTCCCGCTTTTCATTCCGTACTTGATCGCGAGGGTCTTGAGCGTGTAGACCGTGCCGCCGGGGATGACGCGGTATTCGGCAAAGTAGGGCGGATAAAAATACGGATACAGCTCATAGCGGGAATAGAACGGGCTGAAAAACGGATCGTAGACGACGACCGGCGGATAAACGGTTTTTTCGACTTCAAGCCGGACGATGGCGTCGGCGCCCAGCGCCTGCGCTTTTTCGCGCGCATCCTGCAGCAGTGCGACTTCGCCGTCGCCGGCCATGCCGCGCGACTCGAGCAGCGCGATTTCCCGATAGGGCCGCTGCGGTTTCTCGAACAGGATTTCAACGCCTTGCGATGGCGCGAGCCGAAGTCCCGGCTCGAGCCGCACGACCTGCGTTGAAACGGTCGCGCAGCCGCTCACGAGGAGCGCGGCAAGGGCGGCGATAATGGGCGCGATGGCTCGGTACATGCTTCCTGCCTTGAACGCTTAGAGTGCGGAGGAGGGAGTCGCGGTTCCCGCCGTGGCTTTGGCTCACGCGTACGCGGATAATACCGATTTTGGCGCCCGCAACAAACAGTAACCGGCCCGTTGATGTCTGATCCGGAATGCTGAGAACCACACCGTTCCATCCGCGCACTTCTTCCCTTTGCTTGAGCCACGCCTGGCGGCGCTGGTCCGGCTACGTCGTGGCGAGCGCCTACGAGCTTTCGCACGAGCGCGAATACCATGCGATCCGCAGCGCGGCCGCGCTGTTCGATATTTCGCCGCTCTACAAATATCTCGTGCGGGGCAGGGATGCGGCGCGGCTGCTCGACCGCGTGACGACGCGGGATATCGCGCGCTCAGGCGTCGGGCAGGTGCTCTACACGCCGTGGTGCAATGCCGCCGGAAAGGTACTGGACGACGGCACGATCGCCCGTCTCGACGCGGAGACCTTCCGCATGACCTGCGCCGAACCGAATCTCCGCTGGCTGGAGGAAAACGCGATAAGGCTCGACGTCGTCATCGAAGACGTCTCCGAATCCACCGCTGCGCTCGCGCTGCAGGGGCCGGCCTCGCGCGCCATCTTGCAGCAGCTCGCCGACACCGATTTGAGCGAACTCAAGTATTACTGGCTGACCGCGACGAGGCTGCGCGGGATGCCGGTCACGATTTCCCGCACCGGTTACACCGGTGACCTGGGCTTCGAGATCTGGGTCGATGTGGAGCACGCGCTTTCCCTCTGGGACGCGCTCATCGCGGCCGGCGCGCCCTATGGCATCACGCCCGCCGGCATGCTCGCGCTCGACGTGGCGCGGATCGAGGCGGGCTTGATGCTGATCGACGTCGACTACGTCCCGGCGCGCAAAGCGCTCATCGCGAGCCAGACCTCGTCGCCATTCGAGCTCGATCTCGGCTGGACGGTGAATCTGCACAAACAACACTTCGTCGGCAAGCCGGCGCTTGCCGCAGAGGCGCGGCGTGGCGCGCAGTGGGGATTCGTCGGGATAGAGCTCGAGTGGGACGCGCTGGAAAAGCTCTACGCCGAGGTCGGTCTTGCGCCGCAGCTCCCAAGCGCCGCCTGGCGCACGAGCGTGCCCCTGTACGTAGACGGCGACCAGATCGGATACGCAACGAGCGGCGGCTGGTCGCCGCTGCTCAAGAAGTACATCGCGCTTGCGCACATCGGGTCACGCTGGGCCGCGCCCGGCACGCCGGTCGAGATGGAGGTCACCGTGGAGCACCGGCGCAAGCGTGCCGCTGGCAGCGTGGTCAAGAAGCCGTTTTTCAATCCCGAGCGCAAGCGGACGTAGCGGTGGCGGCCTCTTACGACGCAATCGTGATCGGCGGCGGCCACAACGGACTCGTGTGCGCTGCGTATCTCGCGCGCGCCGGCAAGCGTGTGCTCGTGCTCGAACGGCGGGAGCAGGTGGGCGGCGCAGCGGTTACCGAGGAAATCTTTCCCGGCTTCAAGTTTTCCGTGTTCTCGTACGTCGTGAGCCTGCTGCGGCCCGAGATCATTCGCGACCTCGACCTTGCGCGTCACGGCCTGCACATCCTGCCGCTCGAGAGCACGCTTACGCCGCTCCCGAACGGCGATTACCTCGCGCAGTGGAGCGACCACGACCAGACCCGCCGGGAGCTCGCCCGTCACTCGCTACGCGACGCCGAGGCCTACGACGAGTTCGGCCGTCTCATGCACGAGATGGCGCGTGCCGTGAAGCCGTTCCTCGGCATGCCCGCGCCCGATCCCGCCTCGCTCAAGCCCGGCGACCTGCTCGGTCTTGCGCAGCTCGGCCGTTACTTCCGCAGCCTCGGTGCCGAGAAATTTCACGCGCTGTGGAAGCTCCTGACCATGAGCGCGGCCGACTACCTCGACGAGTGGTTCGAAACCGAGGCGCTCAAGGCGACGAAGTCCGCCAGCGGCATCATCGGCACTCTCCTCGGCCCGCGTTCGCCCGGGACGGCGTATGTGCTGCTGCATCACTACATGGGCGAGATCGACGGCGTGTTCCGCGCATGGGGCTTCGCCAAGGGCGGCAATGGATCGGTGAGCGCCGCGATCGCGGGCGCGGCGCGCGGATTCGGCGTGGACATCCGCACCGGCGCGCCGGTCGCGCGAGTGCTCGTCACGAACGGCCGCACTACGGGCGTCGCACTGGAAAGCGGCGAAGAGGTCCGGGCAAAGCTCGTGGTATCGGGCGCCGACCCGCGCCGCACCTTCCTCGGGCTCGTGGGCGCGGAGCACCTCCCCGCCGACTTCCTCGAGGGAATCCACCGCTTCCGGTTCCGCGGCGCCTCGGGCAAGGTGAATCTCGCCCTGGGTGAATTGCCCAACTTCATTTGCCTGCCGGGCGCGGGGCCTCACTCTTCGACTACGCTCAGGGCATGCCTGCGCGGCGCGATTTCCATCAGCCCGAGCATCGACTACCTCGAGCGCGCTTACGACGATGCCAAGTACGGCGAGGTCTCGCGCCGCCCGTATCTTGACATCATCATCCCGTCGATGATCGATCCGGGCATGGCGCCGCCGGGCAAGCACGTCATGTCGATCTTCGTGCAGTATGCGCCCTATCACGTGAACGGCGGCTGGACCGACGCGCGGCGCGAGGCCTTCGGCGATGCCGTGATCGACACGCTCGCCGCGTATGCGCCGAATCTCAAGTCGGCGATCCTGCACCGGCAGGTGATCACGCCGGCGGACATCGAGCGCATCGTGGGCTTGAGCGAGGGCAACATCTTCCAGGGCGAACTCACGTTGCAGCAGATGTTTTTCCTGCGGCCGGTGCCGGCATGGGCGCAGTACAAGACGCCGATTCGCGGCCTCTACCAGTGCGGCTCGGGAACGCATCCGGGCGGCGGGGTCATGGGCGCTTCCGGCCGGCTTGCAGCGCGAACGATTCTGAAGGGGAGGGCGGCGTGAGCGTAGGAGCAGGGGCCCTGTTTTCGGGGATGCGACCGCGAACGCTGCCGGGGCGCCGACGGTGGGGCGATTGGAGTTCGCACATTTTTTCGGAGGCGGCGGCGTGAGCGGGTCCGTTGTCGTGATTGGCGCCGGCGTCAACGAACTCGTTGCCGCGCACTATCTCGCGCGCGCCGGACACCGCGTGCTGGTGCTCGAAGAGCGCGCTGCGACCGACGACATCGCGTTCGAGGTTGGCTGGATTCCGCCGCAAATTGTGCGCGAGCTCGCATTGGAGCGGCGAGGACTCACGATCCAGCACCCTGACCCCTGGGCTGCGGCCGCGCTGCCTGACGGCGGCCGTCTCGAGCTGTGGCACGACATGGCGCGTTCGGTCGAGGCGATCCGCCGGCTGAGTCCCCGCGATGCGGGAAAGTGGCCCGCGTTCTGCGAGCGGATGGCGCCGCTTGCGCGGCTCCTGGAAACGCTTTACACCGCGCCCGCGCTGGACCTGATGACACGCGATCTCGGAGAACTGGCGCAGCTCGCCGGATTCGCATTCGGGGTGCGGCGGCTCGGCCGGCAGGGGATCGAGGACCTGCTGCGCCTTATGCCGATGCCGGTGGC
>JACQOK010000298.1 GCA_016202565.1 Betaproteobacteria bacterium
CGCAATCGCGCCATCAAGCGCGGATCGCCCTGCAGCACCGGATCCTCGAACCACGTGAGGTTGTACGGCTCGCACAGCTTGGCGAGCCTGAGCGCCTGCGCGAAGGTCGCCCCCTTGTTCGCGTCCATCATGAGCTCGATCTTCGGACCGACCGCCTCGCGCAGCGCGGCGACGCGCCGCGCATCTTCGAGGATGTCGGCGTCCGTCGGCTGCCCGAGGATTTCGTCGAACGGGTTGGATCCCTTGGCGACGACCATCTTCAGGCTGGTCTGGCCGTCCTGGATGAGGATTTTCGCGACCTCGATCAGCTCCTTGATGCTGTAGCGCGGCAGCCCGAAAGTGATGTAGGCCGGAAGCTTGCTGTGCGCGCCACCGAGCAGCTTCCAGACCGGCTGGCCGAGCGCCTTGCCCTTTACGTCCCACAGCGCGATGTCGATCAGGCTCGCGGCACAGTTCCACGCGCCCATCACGTGCTTGCGGGCGGTGGCGAGGAAAAGCTTGTTGCGGACTTCTTCCGGGCGCAGGGCGTCCATGCCCTCGATCGCCGGCGCGGCCTCGCGGTTGATGAATTCGCGCACGCCGTGCCGCATCGGGTAGGTCGAGAGCGCATGCCCTGTGAGGCCGTCGTCCGTCTCGACCTCGACGAAATTGGCCAGCGCGTGCTGGGTCTCCTTGACGAGCGGAAACGTGAACGGAATTCGCAGCACCCAACAGGTCACTTTGTGGAGCTTCATGATTTTTCCTTTCCCTGGATTTCGCGAGTGAATCGACGACGCGGCCCGCATATCATAGCCGATGAGCGACAGCCGTTCGATTTACAGCGCGGACGTGAGCGCGTAAGGTTCAATTCTCCATGACGGTCTGCCCAGAACCATGTGCGGTCGATTTGTGAGCCCGGATGAAGCCGCGATAGCGAACAGCCCCGCGACTCGAAATGGAAAGCTCGTCGTTCGACGTCTTGATCCTCGGTGCCGGCGCCGCCGGCCTCGCCGCAGCCACCGAGCTTGCTGAGGCCGGGCGGTCGGCGCTCGTGCTGGAGGCACGCGATCGCATTGGCGGACGTTGCTGGTCGCATCAGGCGCCGGGGTTGCCTGTCCCGATCGAGCTGGGCGCCGAGTTCATTCACGGTCGTCCGGCTGCGACGATTTCCCTGCTGCGGAAGGCCGGCATGGCGGCCGTAGACGCGCCGCGCAATCCGTGGATGGTCCGGCGCGGAAAACTCGAGCCCCGCGACAACTTCTTCGCGGAAATCCAGGCGGCGATGCGGAAGCCCCGCTTGCTGGAGGAAGGGGATGCCTCGTTCGATGCATTTCTCGCGCGCGAACTGCGTCCCAGGATTTCAGAAAATGCGCTCGCCCTCGCCCGCATGCTGGTGGAGGGCTACGATGCCGCCGATCCGGCGCGCGCGAGCGCCCGCGCGATCGTCGAGGAGTGGACGAATGAGGGCGCGGGTACTTTGCTCTCGCGGCCGCTCGGCGGCTACGGCGCGCTGCTGGCATTCCTCGCCGATGGGCTCGCCGGCAGCAAGGTCGAAATCCGGCTGCAGACGATCGTGCGGGCGGTGCGATGGCAGGGCGGAATGGTCGAAATGGAAGGCACGTCTCTTGGAAAAGCGTTTCATGCAGCGGCGTCGCGTGCCATCATCACCTTGCCGCTCGGCGTGCTCCAGCTGCCGCCGGGCGCCCCGGGCGCGGTGCGTTTCACGCCTGCGCTCAAGGAAAAGAAGGCGGCGCTGAAAGGGCTCGCCGCAGGCCCGGTGATCAAAGTCGCGCTGCGCTTTCGCTCCGCGTTCTGGGAAGCACTGGACAAGGGCCGCTATCGTGACGCTACTTTTTTTCATTCACCGCGGGCGGTATTTCGGACCTTCTGGACCGCTTTGCCAGTGCGGGTGCCGCTTCTCATTGCATGGTCGGGCGGCCCGAACGCCGCTCGCTTGTCGGGCGCCGCAACGCCGGACATCGTTCGACAGGCGCTGGCGAGCCTGCAATCCGTTTTTGGCAAGCGTGCGCGTAGCGGGGCGCAGCTCACGGCAGCCCATCTGCACGACTGGCAGCAGGATCCCTTTGCGCGCGGCGCCTACGGCTACGTGACGGTCGGCGGCGACCGCGCGCGGGAAGCGCTGGCAGCGAATCTGAAAGAAACGCTGTACTTTGCCGGGGAGGCCACCGATCTCGAGGGTGAAGCGGGGACCGTCGCCGGCGCTCTGCAGAGCGGGAGGCGCGCAGCGCGCGAACTGATGGGTAAGATATAATTGTCCGGCGTCGGAGTGAACATGCCGGCCGTGGTCCGCCGCGGCATCCCGAAGGAGATCCCAGCCATGTCCTATTCGCTCACGCTCAGTCACGTCGGGATTTTCGTCACCGACATGGCACGCATGGTCGACTTCTACACGCGCTTTCTGGGATTCGCCGTCAGCGACCGGGGCGAGAGCGCAGGCGGCGGGGAAATCGTGTTCATGACCCGCGACCCGCGCGAGCACCACCAGCTCGTGATGGCAAGCGGGCGGCCCGCCGAACTCCAGTTCAACGTGATCAACCAGCTATCGTTCCGCGTGGACAGCCTGGGAACGCTGCGCGAGCTGTGCCGGGGACTGAAGGACGAAGCGGTGGGGGCGATCACGCCGGTGACGCACGGCAATGCGCTGTCGGTTTACTTCCGCGATCCCGAGAAAAACCGCGTCGAGCTGCTGATCGACACGCCGTGGTACGTGCCGCAACCTTGCCGCATCCCGGTGGATATCTTCCAGCCCGACGAGGCGCTGTGGGCCTCCATCGAGGCGCACGTTCGCACCCTCCACGGCTTCAAGCCGCGCGCGGAGTGGGCGGCGGAAATCGAGAGGAAGATCGCACAGGCCACCGCACAACGGCAGACCGCCAGGCGTTAAAAAGCGTGACGAGTGACAAAAAAGGGTGACGAGTGACGATCCGCACAGCGGACTGCCTGTCCCGGCGCGCACGGCTTCTCGTCACCCGTCACCCGTCAGTCGTCACCTGTCACTTATTCCAATAAACGAGGAGTCGATCATGAAAGGTGCTCTCAACGCGCTCGCCATCATATTTTCGCTGGTCACGGTGGGGACCGCGCAGGCGCAAGCGTACCCGAGCAAGCCCGTGCGCATCATGGTGGGGTACTCGCCGGGCGGCGGCGTGGATACCACGGCTCGTATCGTGGCGGCCGCGCTCTCCGAGGTCTGGGGCAACACCGTGATCGTCGACAACCGCCCCGGGGCCGCGGGCAACATCGCCACCGAGCACACGGCAAAGGCCGCACCCGACGGTTACACCCTGGTTCTATGTAATATCGGTTCGCACAGCGTCACCCCGGCGCGCTTCCGGAAACGGCTTGCCTATGATCCGATCGCCGACTTCGCGTTTCCCGCCATGATCGGCGGCGTGCCCAACGTCTTCATGGTGCATCCCTCGATGCCGACGAAAACGCTCAAGGAGTTCATTGCCTATGCCAAAGCGCATCCCGGCAAGGTGAACTTCGGTTCTTCCGGCGTCGGCGGCTCGCCCCACCTGTCGGTCGTATTATTGATGTCGATGACGGGGTTCGACATCGTGCACGTGCCGTACAAGGGGGCGGCGGCCGCGCTCGCCGACGTGATGAGCGGACACATGGAATCTTCCGTCGGCAACCTGGCGGGCGGACCGCTTGCGGCGATCAGGGCGAAGCGGGTGAGGGCACTCGGCGTCACCTCGGCCAAGCGCAACGCGCAGGTGCCGGAAGTGCCGACCGTCGCTGAACAGGGCGTGGCGGGGTATGAAGTCACGGGATGGTACGGGATCTGCACCCAGTCGAAGGTGCCGCAGCCGATCCTCACCAAGCTCAACACCGATCTCAACAAGCTGCTCGCCGGCGGGCCGCTGAAGCAGCGCCTGGAAGAGCAGGGCATTGCCGTCACGCCGACGACGCCGGAAGCGTTCGCCGCGCACGTCAAGGCGGAGATCGCGAAATGGACGAAGGTGGTGCAGCAGGCGAAGCTCGAAGCCGAGTAGCGCGCACACGAGCAGCGCCGAACCGCCGCCGGCCCGAAACCGCGGCGCCCATGGACGACGCTATCAGCGCGACGGCTGGCCGGGGATGGCACCGACGCGGATAGCGGCGGTCTTATTTGATTACCGAAGTGCGTCCGCATCCGCTGGAGCAAGCGGGCATGGTTTGTATCTCGATCTGCCGCTCGCGCCATGGGAGGCGGTGCTTGAATTGTCTCGATTCAACCTCATTTAACTGAAGTACCGTAACGGGAAGCGAATATGCCATCGCGTAGTCCGACCAGCTGGATGTGGGAAGAAGCCTGCACTTTGCTCGAAGAGGCGGAGCGCCTTCATCGGCAGTTCTTTCGGCTGAGCGCCTCGGAGCTTGCGCGCCCGGTGTGGGAGCCGCCGGTCGACGTGTTCGAGGACGAGCGTGAAATCATCATCGTGGTGGCGCTTCCCGGCGTTTCCGCGGAACGCATCGAGGTCGCGCTGGATGAGTTGGGCACGCTCGCGATCCGCGCCGAAAGCCGGGTGCCGTCCGCCGGGCCCGGGTGTGAAATTCATCGTCTCGAGATTCCGTATGGACATTTCGAACGACGCATCCAGTTGCCCGCGGGACGCTACGAAGCCGGTTCGCGGGAATTGAGCAACGGGTGCCTGGTAGTAACTTTGCGCAA
>JACQOK010000299.1 GCA_016202565.1 Betaproteobacteria bacterium
AAGATGCTGCCGACCGCGACGTTGACATCGACATTGCTTGACCCGTCGAGCGGATCGAACGCGAGCAGATACTTGCCCTTGGGGTACTGCAGCGGAACTGGCGCCGGGGCCGCCATTTCTTCGGACAGAATGCCCGCAAGATGGCCGTCCCACTCCGTGTTGCGCAGGAAGGCCTCATTCGCGATCACGTCCAGCTTCTTCTGCGTTTCGCCCTGGATGTTCGTAGTGCCGGCCTCTCCGAGCACGCCCGCGAGCGCACCGTGCGCCACCGCCTTGGCAATCGACTTGCAGGCGAGCGCGACGTCCAGGATCAGGGCGTTGAACTCGCCGGTGGCGCCCGGATGCTGCCGGCGTTCCTCGATCAGGAACTGCGTGAGGGTGGTGCGCGCAACGGTCAGCATCGAACGACTCCTATGCGCTCGCCGGGTGGCCGGGCAGTTGCGGTGACAAGCAATCGCTCGAGTTCCGCCACGCCGAGCCAGGGCGCGCCGATCGCGGCGCGATCAGCGGACGAGAGCGGTTTGCCCGGGTCGCCGAGGTTCGCCAGCACGAGCCCGGCGCCGCCGAAATCCTGGTCCACGGTCCATGGCGTCGGCGTCACCACGGTGAACAGGCCGGCAGCCCGCGCTGCACGCAGCCCGTTTGCCGAATCCTCGAACGCCACGCATGCCGACGCCGGCAGCCGCAGGCTGCCGAGCGCGCGCCGGTAGATGTCGGGCGCCGGCTTCTTGGCTGGCACCTGGTCGCCGCACGCCATCACGCTGAACCAGTGGAAGGCGCGCCGCCCGAGATGGCGCGAGATCAGCGCCTCGGCATTGGCCAGGGTGGTGGTCGAAGCGACCGCCAGCTCCAGTCCCGCCTCGTGCGCCTCGCGGATGAGCCGCGCCACACCGGGCCGCAACGGCGCGCGCCCGTCGCCGATGAGTTCATTGTAGATCCGCGTCTTCGCGCGGTGGACCAGCGGCACCAGCTCGCGCAGCCGCGCTTTTTCCGGTGCAGACAACGGCAGCGTATCGATGTAATGTGTGACGCGCTCCTTGCCGCCCGAAACGTGCAGCAGCTCGCGATAGCGCGCGATGTCCCACTCCCACTGGAGGTCGAACTCGAGGAACGCGAGGTTGAACGCCTGGCGGTGCGTCTCCTCCGTGTCGGCGAGCGTGCCGTCCGCATCGAAGATGAGGGCTTTGAGGCTCATGGCATCAGCGCGCCGCGTTGCCCGCTGCGCCGCGGTGCACCAGCATGGCCGTGCCCTGCGTCTGCCTGAACTTGTCATAGCCGACCAGGCGCACGTGGTGGTTCGGATTGCCCTTCCGGCAGGCCTCCACCTCGGCCAGCACGCGGTTCACGCTGGTCTCGCCGAACAGCGGGAGCTTCCACATGTGCCAGTACGTTTCATCGGCATGCTCGGGCTCAGTGTACTCGATCGCCGGCGTCCAGCCTCTGGCGATGATGTAGTCCACCTGCTGGCGGACCGCCTCCGGCGACAACGGCGGCAAGTAGGAGAACGTTTCGAACCTGCGGCTCGCCGCATCGCCGATCCGCGATGGGTAATCCCGTACTTCCCTCATAGGCTGTGCTCCTTGCGTGATCAGGCGGCGGCGTCAAGCTTGTCGACCGTCTCGAATTCGAACCTGATTTCCTTCCAGGTCTCCATCGCAGCCCTCAGCTCCGGACTCGACTTGGCCGCGGCGGTCAGGACGTCTTTGCCTTCCTTGTCGAGATTGCGGCCCTGGTTGCGCGCCTCGACGCAGGCCTCCAGCGCAACGCGGTTGGCCGATGCGCCCGCGGCGTTGCCCCAGGGATGGCCGAGCGTCCCGCCGCCGAACTGGAACACGGCGTCGTCGCCGAAGATTGCGAGCAGCGCCGGCATATGCCAGACATGAATGCCGCCTGAGGCGACGGCGAACACGCCGGGCATCGAGCCCCAGTCCTGGTCGAAGAAGATGCCGCGCGAACGGTCTTCCTTGACGTATTTCTCCCGCAGCAAGTCGATCCAGCCGAGGGTCGCCTGGCGATCGCCTTCGAGCTTGCCGACCACGGTGCCGGTGTGCAGATGATCCCCGCCCGAAAGGCGCAGCGCCTTGGCGAGCACGCGGAAGTGGATGCCGTGGTGCCGGTCGCGGTCAATCACCGCGTGCATGGCGCGGTGGATGTGCAGCAGCATGCGGTTTTCCCGGCACCAGTTCGCAAGGCCGGTGTTGGCGCAGAAGCCGCCGGTGAGGTAGTCGTGCATGATGATCGGCATGCCGAGGCTCTTCGCGAACTCCGCGCGCCGGTACATTTCTTCCGGTGTCGGCGCCGTCACGTTGAGGTAGTGGCCTTTGCGCTCACCCGTTTCGGCCTCGGCCTTTTTCACCGCCTCGGCAACGAAGGCGAAGCGGTCGCGCCAGCGCATGAACGGCTGCGAGTTGACGTTCTCGTCGTCCTTGGTGAAATCGAGGCCCCCACGCAGGCATTCGTATACGGCGCGACCGTAGTTCTTCGCCGACAGCCCCAGCTTCGGCTTGATGGTGCAGCCGAGCAAGGGGCGCCCGTACTTGTTCAGGATGTCGCGCTCGACTTGGATGCCGTTCGGCGGTCCGCCGCAGGTTTTCACGTAGGCAAAGGGGAAGCGCACGTCCTCGAGCCGCAGCGCCCGGATTGCCTTGAAACCGAATACGTTGCCCACCAGCGAGGTAAACACGTTGACGACCGATCCCTCTTCGAACAGGTCGATGGGGTAGGCGACGAACGCATAGAAGCAGGAGTCATCGCCCGGCACGTCCTCGATGCGGTAGGCGCGACCCTTGTAGTAGTCGAGGTCGGTCAGCAGATCGGTCCAGACCGTCGTCCAAGTGCCGGTCGACGACTCCGCGGCGACCGCAGCGGCGGCCTCCTCGCGGGCGACCCCGGGCTGGGGCGTGATCTTGAAGCACGCGAGCAGGTCGCTGTCCTTGACCCGGTAGTGCGGCTCCCAATAGGTGTTCCGGTATTCCTTCACCCCGGCGCTGTAGGTCCTCGCTGCGGCATTCGACATCCCGTGTTGCTCCTTCGCGGTTGCGCGAAGGCAGAATCTAGCCGCAACGCTCCATAAGGAACAGTCACATGTTTTGATCGTTATAATAAGGCTACCTTATGGTTTTCGGAGCGGCGCGGCATGAAGAATGTCACCTTGCGGCAGTTGCGGGTATTCGGGGCGGTGGCGCGCAACCTCAACTTTTCGCGGGCGGCGCGCGAGTTGCATCTCACGCAGCCCGCGGTCTCCATGCAGATCAAGCAGCTCGAGGAAAGCGCCGGTCTGCCCCTGTTCGAGCAGGTCGGCAAAAAAATCTTCCTCACCGAAGCCGGCCGCGAACTGGCGCACTACTCGCGCAACGTCACGCAGCAGTTGATCGAGGCGGCCGAAGCGCTCGCCGAACTGAAGGATGTAAACCGCGGCAGGCTTCAGCTGACGATCATCAGCACCGCCAAGTATTTCGCGCCGAAATTCATCGCTGGGTTCTGCCGCGCCCGCCCCGGCGTGACGCTGCGGCTCGACGTGTGCAATCGCGAAACCCTGCTCGGGCGGCTGTCGCGCAATGAAACGGACCTGGTCATCATGGGACATCCTCCGCAGGACATGGATCTGACGCTCGAGCCATTTGCGCCCAACCCTCACGTGATTATCGCGGCGCCCGAGCATCCGCTCGCGCGCGCGCGGCGCATCCCGCTGAAACGTATCGCCAGCGAGATTTTCCTGATACGCGAACCGGGCTCGGGCACGCGCAGGTTGATGGAGCGCGTATTCGGCGACCACGGCCTCGCCGTCAACGCCAGCATGGAGATCGGCAGCGACGAAACCATCAAGCAGGCGGTGATGGCTGGCATGGGCATCGGTTTTCTGTCGTCGCACACGGTACAGCTCGAGCTGCACGCGCGGCGTCTCGTGACGCTCGACGTCATCGGCTTTCCCGTCACACGCAGCTGGTATCTCGTCCATCGCCGGGACAAGCGCCTGTCTCCGGTGGCGCGCGCGTTCAAGGAATTCCTGCTGGAGGAAACAGCCGGCTTGCGTCAAACGCCGGCGCCGCCGCACCGCGCGCGGCGGCACTAGCTCTACTCCTCAGCCTTGCGGTTGAGCCTGATTCCGAGCTGCTTCAGCTTGCGATAGAGGTGGGTGCGCTCGAGCCCCACGGCATCGGCGACGCGACTGATGTTCCCGCCTTCCTTCGCGATGTGGTGCTCGAAATAGACGCGCTCGAACGCATCGCGCGCATCCCGCAGCGGCAGGTCGAACGGCAGACCGTGGGCCGCCGGCGGCGGCAGTGACGCCGGCGGGGGCTGCGGCAACACGCGACTGACATCTTCGAGCGTGATCTGGTCGGCGGGCGCGGTCAACGCCAATGTCTGAACCATGCTCTGCAGTTGTGCCAGGTTCCCTGGCCACTCGTAGTTTCGGAGTGCATTGAGCGCCGCGGTGGTGAATTGCCGCGGCGGCGTTTCCTTGGCTTCAACCATGCGGGACAGCACCAGGTTCGCAAGATCCGGGACGTCCTCGCGGTGCTCGCGCAGGCTCGGCACCCGGATCGTGGTGACGGCCAGCGCTGCATAGAGGCGCGCGTCAAACGCGCCCTGCGCGACCATATCAGGCAGCGCACGCGTCGCGCCGCAGACGACTCGCGCGTTGTAGCGGTCGAGTTTGGTCAACAGCAACAGCAACCCCTTCTGCTCGGCGCGGCTGAGTTCAGCAATGTCGTGCACGAACAGCGTGCCTTCGCGCGCCTGGCCGAGGAGGTCGAGCGGCGAATGGGCCAGCGCGGAGGTGCTGTCCGGCGCGACCCAGGGCGTGTTGCGGGGGTGCAGAAAACGCGCCGCGAGTTCGATGCCACAGCCGGGTTCAGCGACGAGCAGCACCGGCGTTCTCAGATTGGCAATGCGTTCCAGGCGCTGCTTGAGATCCACGATAAGCGGACCGCGCCCGAGGCTCGCCAGCGACAGGCCCGGTTGCGGCTGATCGCTGCCGTGGCGTAGCGCGCGCCCGACCGTGGCAAGCAGTTTCTGCAGCGCGATCGGTTTCTCCAGGAAGTCATAGGCGCCGATGCGGGTCGCTTCCACTGCGGTATCGATGGTGCCGTGCCCGGACATCATCACCACCGGCATGGTGAGCAGGCCTGCGCTCGCCCACTCCTTGAGCAACGTGATGCCGTCGGTATCCGGCATCCAGATGTCGAGCAGGACCAGGTCGGGACGCGCGCGGCTGCGGAAAGCACGCGCTTCGCCCGCGTTTTCCGCCAGCCGGACTTGATAGCCTTCATCGGAGAGAATTTCCGACAGCAGCTCGCGGATGCCGATTTCGTCGTCAACTACGAGGATTTGTTGCATAAGTTCTGCGTTAGCGGCTCTTAGTTTACACCTTGAGATGCGCGCCGGATTCGGGCGCAGTGCGCTCCGCGGCCGCCGCAATCGGCAAAGACACCGTCACCCGCGCGCCGCGTGGCACAACGTTCTTGATGGCGACTTCGCCGCCGTGCTCTTCGACGATTTTCTTGACGATCACCAGGCCGAGGCCGGTGCCGCCGGGCTTGGTCGTGACGTAGGGCTCGAACGCGCGGCTCATCAAGTGTTCCGGAAAGCCGGTGCCGTTGTCGGTGACGGACAGGCGAACGCGGCCGTCCGCTACCTCGGTCGACACCACGATGCTCGGGGTTGCGGTGCCGGCCAGCGCGTCCTGCGCGTTCTGCAGCAGGTTGTGGATCACCTGCCGCAGCTGTGCGGCGTCACCGACGACCGGCGGCAGTTCGCGCCTGAGCTCGAGCCTGATGCTCGAGCCGAGCGACTCGTAGAGCGTGAGCACCTCCCGCACGACCACGTTGATGTCGAGCTCACGCATCGACGGTTCGGGCGTGCGCGCGTATTGACTGAAGGCATCCACCATGCGTTTCAGTGCAGCCACCTGGCTGACGATGGTTTGCGTCGAACGCCCCAGCATATCCGCGTCCGGCGCCGCGAGTTTGCCCGAGAGCTTCACCTGGAGGCGCTCGGCCGAAAGCTGGATCGGCGTGAGCGGGTTCTTGATCTCGTGCGCGAGGCGGCGGGCGACTTCGGCCCACGCCGCCGCGCGTTGCGCCTGCAGCAAGTGTGTGATGTCGTCGAATACGACCACCGAGCCGGTATCCGCCCCTGGCGGCAGGCGCGTGCCGCGCAGCAGCAGGACCTGCGTGCCGCCCTTTGCCTCGCGCTCGACCTGCTGTTCCCACTCTTTGGGGCCGGCTCGCTCGAAGGCGCCGGCGATCTCGCTGCCGAGCGTGGCTAGCGAAGCGTCGCGCTCGCCCCATTGCTGCACCTTGACGCCCTGCAACGGCGCGCAGTCGAGGCCCAGAATATATCCCGCGCTCGGATTGGCGGAACGCAACCGCAGGCGATCATCGAACGCGAGCACGCCGGCTGACAGGTTGGCGAGGATGCTCTCCAGGTAGGCCTTGGCGTGCGC
Source organism: Betaproteobacteria bacterium (assembly GCA_016202565.1). Classification (GTDB taxonomy): domain Bacteria; phylum Pseudomonadota; class Gammaproteobacteria; order Burkholderiales; family SG8-41; genus DSOT01. Next base: position 6,449 of record JACQOK010000299.1, read on the forward strand.
GAGCTGCGCCTGGTTGCGCTCGGCCAGCGCGCGCGCCTCGGCAAGTTGCACCGTCATGCTGTTGAAAGACTGCGTGAGCATGCCCAGCTCGTCGCGACTCGCGACAGCCGCGCGCGGACTGAAGTCCCCCTGCGCGACCGCGCGCGTGCCCTCGACCAGCACGCCCAACGGCGCGGACAGCCGGTCGGAGAGCAGGAACGCGAGCGCGAGCGCCGACAGGAGCGCCAGCAGGAGCGTGAGCGTCAGGGTGATGCCGTAGAGCCGCTTCAGTCCGCGCCGCGCGAGTGTCTGCTCCTGATACTCGCGATATCCGGCCTGTACCGTTTCCGCGTCCTGGGCGAGCTGCTTCGGCACCGGTTGTATGAGCTGCAGCGCCCGCGCCTCCTCGCCCAGCGACAGCACATTGACCGGCGCCAGAACGCGCAGATAAAGGCCGCGGTCCGGAATCGACTCGATCGCGCTGTAGCTGCGCTGCATGCGTATCTGACGCAATGCGTCAGCCGCCGGTGGCTCCGGCATCAGGCCGACGCGCTCGTTGCCCGAGAATGCAATCACCTTCCCGCGCTGGGTGTAGAGCGCCGCCTCCTGTACGCCCGCCTGCTCGCGCAGCGCGTTGAGCGCGCCCAGGTGCTCTACCGGCGGACGAACCGAGAGCGCAAGCGCCATCGTGTCCGCCTTCGCTGTCAGGTCGCGCAACATGTTGTCGAGTGCGTTGCGGCCGAGGTTCAGCCCGCCTTCGAGCGCCCGATCGAGTCGTACTTCGAACCACGATTCGATACCCTTGGCGAGGAACTGCACGGACACCGCGTAAATGAGCGCGCCCGGCAGCAGCGCCATCAGCGCGAACAGCAGGACCAGGCGCAGCGTGAGCTTGGCGCCGAAGACCCCCGCCCGCAACTTGCGCCGAAGGGTGAGAAGCTGATACGCCACCAGGGCGGCAAGCGTCAGCGCCACCCCGCCGTTGAGCAGCAGCAGCATCGTGTAGTGCTCGGCGAACAGCGCCGTGCTGGCGCTCGCCGTGGCGAGCAGAAACAGCGCGACCCCGCCAAGACCGACGCACAAAACCAGCAGGTACTTGGTGCGGCTGCTCGCGCGCGCGGGATTGACCGAGGCCGGCGTCATGGCGTCACCGTCCAGCGGTACCAGTCGGAACCCACGTTCCACTCGCGTGAGCCGAGCGCGCTCAGCTGAAACGGCTTGGGCAACTGCGACGTGTCGAGACGCAAGCGCAGCGCGGCGGTATAAGCGGTGTCCCTTCTCAGGGTGCCGGGCTCGATCTCCTGGCGCCGGCGCACACGACTCATGACCTCGAGCGCGTCCGCAAGCGTAGCGAAGTTCTGGTAAAGGTTTCCGGCGCCGATGCGGTATTGGCGGGTGAGCGCGTTGTAGGACAGACGATATTGCTGTTGCGTCTCGGCGACCTTGTCGTTGAACCAGTACCAGCGCGGGCGGATCAGCTCGAACTCGAGCAGAAAATAGAGCGAGACCCCTTTGCTCAAGACATCCTCGAGTGTCGGGGTAAGCGCTATCGCAAAGTCGGCCTCGAGCACATAGGCGTCTTCGGACACCGTCAGAGCGGCCTTCTTGGCCTCGATGCCGTCGGCATGGACGGTGAGCGGCAACAGGAGGGCCCACCATAGCGCCGCTAGTGCCGCGATCCAGCTAGTTCTTCTGCACCAGCGCGTAGAAGAAACCGTCATGCCTTTCATCCGGAAGAATTTGACCCGCGGGCTGTTGTGGATTGGTCTCGACCCGCGGCAGTATCAGGCGGCGCGCGTCGCGGTGGCGCTCCAGAAACTGGTCGACCTGCAATTGGTTTTCCTCGTGGAACACCGAACACGTCGCGTACAGCAATTTACCACCACTGGCCAGCAACTGCCACAACGCATCCAGCATGCGTGCCTGGGTGCGGGCGAATTGCGCGATGTCGGCGGCGCGCCGCAGCCACTTGATATCGGGGTGACGCCGTACCACGCCGGAAGCCGAACACGGCACGTCGGCGAGAATGCGATCGAACGTGCGCCCGCCCCACCAGCTGCCGGGATCGCAGGCATCGCCGCAAACGACGTGCGCCGTAAGCTTGAGCCGGGTCAGATTGGCGCGCACGCGGGCGAGTCTCGCGCCGTCGCTGTCGAGCGCGGTAAGATCGATATCGGCAAGTTCCAGCATATGCGCCGTCTTTCCGCCGGGCGCAGCGCACGCATCGAGCACCGCTAAGCCGGGGCGCAGATCAAGCAGCGGCGCCGCACACTGCGCCGCGGCATCCTGCACCGAAACCAAACCCTCGGCGAAGCCGGGGATGTCCGCCACCGGGCGCGGCTGATCGAGAAGCACCGCCGCCTCGCCGATGGCTCGGGCCGCAACGCCGCTTGCCTCGAGCTGCGCCAGATACCCGGCCATCGTCGTACGCCGCCGATTGACGCGCAGAGTTAGCGGGGGACGGAGGTTGCCGGCATCAAGCATTGCGATGTAATGCCGGGGATATTGGCGCCGCGCCTTGTCGACCCACCATTGCGGGTAGGAGAAGCGTCCGACGTCGGAATGCCGCGCCTGGGCGATGAGCTGCGGACGCCGGCGCAGGAAATTGCGCAGCACCGCGTTGACCAGTCCTTTCGCCGAGGCGGGACCGAGCCGCTCGCAGGCGCGCACCGCCTGATCGACGATGGCATGCTGCGCTGCCTTCGTGAATTCGAGCTGATAGAGCGCGACCCGCAACAGGCTGGCCAGCCTGGCGTCGCGCAGCGGCTTGTCGAGGAGCGCTTCGAGCACCGCGTCGAGATGCCCGAGAAAGCGCAGCGTTCCGAAGCAGAGATCCTGAACCGCCGCGCGCTGTTGCGCAGACAATCCGGGATGATCGCGTCGTAACACCGCCATTTCGGAGTCGAGGCTGCGTCCGGCCAGCACGCGGAGGACGACAGCGCTGGCGAGGCGTTGCACTTCTTGCATACCCGCCTAGCCCATGCGCGCACCGCGTGCGATGTCGAACCCGGCGAGGAATGCTCGCGCCGGCAGGCGCTTGCCTCCGGCGCGCTGCACTTCGGTGAGACGCAGCCCGTTAACGCCGCAGGCGACAACGATGCCTCCCGTACCGGTCTCGCACACTTCGCCCGGCGCACCGCTTACCCCCATCTCGACGCTCGCTCGCCAGACCTTCAACATTGCCCCCTCAAAGAGCGTGAAGGCGCCGGGAACCGGGTCAAAAGTGCGCACCCTGCGCTCGATCGCTTCGGCGCTTTCAGCCCAGTCGATGCGCGCCTCGTTCTTGTCGATCTTCGCGGCATACGTTATGCCTGCGGCAGCCTGCGGCCGCGGGGTGAGCGGCGCGGCAAGCGCTTGCACGATCAGGCGGCCGCCGAGCGCTGCCAGCCGGTCGTGCAGCGTCTGCGCGGTATCGTCGGCCTTGATCGCGATCGCTTCCTGGAGGAGGATCGCCCCGGTATCGAGTCCCTCTTCCATTTGCATGATCGTGATGCCGGTCAACGCGTCTCCGGCCAGCAGGGCGCGCTGGATCGGCGCCGCCCCGCGCCATCGTGGCAAGAGCGACGCGTGAATGTTGATGCATCCCAGGCGTGGCAGATCGAGTACCGCCCTGGGCACCATCAGGCCATATGCCGCAACCACCATGACATCCGGTTCCTCCTTCGCGATCGCCGCGGCAACGCTGCTGTCCCTCAACGACATCGGCTGCAGCAAACTCAAGCCATGCCGTTGCGCCAGGCGCTTGACCGCTGAAGAGTGCATGAGGCGGCCGCGGCCGGCCGGGCGGTCGGGCTGAGTCAACACCAGCCTCACATCATGTCCGGCCCGGATGAGGGCATCGAGCGCGACCGCGGCAAATTCCGGCGTGCCCGCGAAAACGATGGTCATCGATGTTCGCGAAGTGGCGGCGCAGAACGCACGCTGGCGGGGCAGCGCATGGCGGATATCACATTGCCTGCCGCCACTGCTTTCTCAGTTTGGCGAGGATGCGCTGTTGCTTGAGTCGCGACAGGTATTCGACAAAAACTTTGCCCTCGAGATGGTCCATCTCATGCTGGATGCAGACCGCGAGCAGGTCTTCTGCCTCCAGCGTGAACCGCTCACCCTCAGCGCCGAGCGCCTGCACTTTGATGTGTTGAGCGCGCCGCACCTTTTCATAGATTCCGGGCACTGACAGACACCCTTCTTCCCATTCCGCCTGCCCGCTCGCCTCGAGAATTTCCGGATTGATGAACACCCGCAGCTGGTCGCGCGTCTCGGAAATATCGATTACGATAATGCGCTGGTGCACGTCGACCTGGGTCGCGGCGAGTCCGATTCCTGGCGCCGCGTACATGGTGTCGGCCATGTCTTTGATTAGCTTACGAACTTCGTTGTCGACTCGGGTGACTCTGGCGGCGACCTTGTGCAGGCGCGGGTCGGGGTACCTCAGGACAGGCAATAAGGCCATAAAAAGCTTGCCAATTTAATCAACTAGATGCAGAATTTAATCCAATACGTAACGTTGCGCTGCGAAGCCTGAAATAATTTAGGGGGGCTCCATGGGTAAAGCAATTATATCGCTGATTTTGCTGTTGACTCCGGTGGCCGCATCGCTCGCCGCCAGCAGCGAAGACCTGCGCGACACTGCCCCTGATACCTACACGGTCCAAAAGGGCGATACGTTGTGGGGCATCTCCGGACGTTTTCTCAAGCAGCCTTGGCGCTGGCCCGAGATCTGGAAGATGAACCAGGAGCAGATCAAGAACCCCCACCTCATTTATCCGGGGGATGTCATCGTGCTGGATCGCTCGGGCCGGGATGTCCAGTTGCGTGTGTCACAGGCGGACACGGTCAGGTTGTCGCCGAAGGTGCGCGTCGAACCGCTGCCGGCCAGGGCGGTTCCCACCATTTCCCCGGCCGACATCGAACCATTCCTGTCCAAGCCCATGGTGGTCGGACAGAATGAGCTGGATGCCGCGGGCCGCATCATTGCCACCGACGAAGACCGCGTCGCGCTCGGGGCAGGGGACATCGCCTACGTCGAGGGGCTGAGCCAGGAACAAGGTGCGGTCTGGCAGATCTATCGGCGCGGCGATGCTCTGATTGATCCGGACACCAACGATACGCTTGGATATTTGGCGATTTACATCGGCGAAGCGCGCGTGCGTCAGTTCGGCCAGGTGAGCAAGATCGAAATCTCGAAATCCGTGCAGGAGGTGTACCAGGATGATCGGCTGCTGCCGGCCGCGAAGGAGCTCCCCACGTTCGCCTATGTCCCGCGCGCTCCTCAGAAGCCGGTCAAGGGGCGCATCGTGTCCACTTACGACAGCCTGCTGGAGACCGGACCGAGGTCCGTCGTTGCGCTGTCCCGGGGTAGCGCGGACGGCCTCGAGGTGGGGCACGTGCTCGCCATCTATCGGGCCCAGCCGGGCACGCGATATGCAACACGCACTTCACCGCTTTACGGCCGCAGCGGGCTCTCCGGTGACGACAGCCCCCGCGTCTACTATAGCGAGCAGCTGACGCCCCGTGACGCTTCGCTCTATCCCGGGCGGCGCGCGATCACTGAGCATGATCTGGCCAGGTTCCCGAGTGAACGTTATGGCCTGCTCATGGTGTTCCGCACTTTCGATCGCACGGCGTTCGCCTTGGTGATGGAGGCCTCGCGTCAGGTAACCGTTAACGACGTGGTCACCAATCCCTGAGCGGCCGCTGGCCGCATTCTCCGGCGCCGTGCGGTTTCTGCCGGCGCGCTTCGATGGTGCTCGATAAAGACCTCGAGCAGTGGCTGCGGTTGAGCCTGATGCCGGGACTCGGTGACCACGCGTTCCGCCGCCTGCTGTTCGCCTTTGGCACTCCCGAACAGATATTCGCTGCCGGCCACGGCGCGCTCGGCAAGATCGTGCCGATGCGGCTCGCCAGCGCGATCTGCGACGGTGGGGCGCATGAGGGTTTGGCCGCAGTGGCCGACTGGCTCGGTGACCCCGCCAATTCCGTTGTCACGCTGGCGGACGCCCATTTTCCCAAGGCTCTGCTGCAAACTCCCGATCCGCCTCCCTTGCTTTACGTCAAGGGTCGCGCCGATCTGCTCAACGTGCCCGCGCTTGCCATCGTCGGCAGCCGCAACGCCACACCGCAGGGTGCGGCGCTTGCCGAATCCTTCGCCCGGACGCTGAGCGATTCGGGCTTGACCATCGTCAGCGGTCTCGCGCTCGGCATCGACGCCGCCGCGCACCGGGGAGGGCTTGCCGGCAAGGCGCGAAGCGTGGCAGTGGTCGGGACGGGGCTCGATGTCGTCTATCCGGCGCGCAATCGCGCACTGGCGCACGAGCTCGCCGCGGAAGGCGCGCTGATCTCGGAATTTCCCCTCGGCACCGGACCGATCGGGACCAACTTTCCCCGGCGCAACCGTTTGATCAGCGGGCTTGTGCGCGGCTGCCTGGTGATCGAGGCGGCCTCGCACAGCGGCTCGCTCATCACGGCACGTCTGGCCAATGAGCAGGGCAGGGAGGTCTTCGCGGTTCCTGGCTCGATCCATTCTCCCCTGTCGAAAGGATGCCATCTGCTAATCAAACAGGGCGCAAAACTGGTCGAAAGCGCGCAGGACATCCTGGAAGAGCTCCACATGCCGGTCCCGGTGGCCGAAGCGGCGAACGGGGCGCCGCACAGCGACACTCGTGCGCAGGCCCTCCTCGAGCATCTGGGCTTCGATCCCTGCGACATCGACACGCTTTCGGCGCGCAGCGGGCTCGCGAGCGATGTGGTGTCCTCGTTGCTGACGCAGCTCGAAATCGAGGG
>JACQOK010000271.1 GCA_016202565.1 Betaproteobacteria bacterium
CCGGTACTTGCACCCGCTCGAGCACGTCTACATGAGCCAGAGCACCAATGACGTCTACCCGACCGCGGTCAAAGTGGCGTTGCATTTCGGGATTCAACGTCTGACGGCGGCGATGGCCGAGCTGCGTGCAGCGTTCGCAGCGAAGGCGGTCGAGTTCGCCGACGTTCTCAAAATGGGACGCACCCAGCTGCAGGACGCGGTGCCGATGACGTTGGGCCAGGAATTTTCCACTTACGCCGTTATGCTGGAAGAGGACGAGCAACGGTTGAAGGAGGCCGCGCTGCTGATCCACGAAATCAACCTCGGGGCGACCGCGATCGGCACCGGCATCACCGCCCACCCGGATTACGCACCGCTCGTCTGCCGGCGGCTTTCGGAGGTCACTGGCATCGAACTCGTGACCGCGAGCAATCTCGTGGAGGCCACGCAGGACGCCGGCGCCTTCGTCCAGCTCTCCGGGGTCTTGAAGCGCGTTGCAGTGAAACTATCGAAAACCTGTAATGATCTCCGGCTGCTTTCGTCGGGTCCGCGCACGGGACTGGGCGAGATCAATCTGCCACCGATGCAGGCCGGGTCCTCCATCATGCCCGGCAAGGTGAACCCGGTGATCCCGGAAGTGGTGAACCAGATCGCCTTTGAAGTGATCGGCAACGACGTCACCGTGAGCTTCGCCGCCGAAGCGGGTCAACTGCAACTGAACGCGTTCGAGCCGGTCATCGCCCATAGCCTGTTCAAGAGTCTCATGCATCTTCGAAACGGCTGCGATACGCTGCGGGAGCGTTGCGTCAAAGGGATCACCGCCAACCGCGGGCACTTGAGGAGCATGGTGGAGCATTCGATCGGCATCGTCACCGCGTTGAATCCCTACATCGGCTACACCAACGCGACGCAGGTGGCGCAGGAGGCCCTGAAAACGGGCCGCAGCGTCTACGACCTCGTGCTGGAGAAAAAGCTGCTGAGCAGAGAAAAACTGGACGAAATCCTGCGCCCCGAAGTGCTCACGCGCCCGAATTACGTCCCGCCGGAATAAAAAAGCGGAAACGACGGCCCCAAGAAAAAGCGGGAACGAAGTAGATGTAGCCCGGATGGAATGACATGAAATCCGGGATCGGGAGAAGCGGGAACGAACCGTGCTCCCGGAATCCGCCTTGCTTCTTCCGGGCTACCTGCCGACTGTCAGCCACCTGCTGTAGCCCGGATGGAATGACATGAAATCCGGGGACCCGGAATCCCCTGCGGGATTTCGGTGCAGGCGCCAGGAAGGCCGCCTTGCTCCGACCCTCTTCACAGATTCTTCACAATCACCGGCGTAAGTTGCCCGTAAGCTAGGTGGTTCACACTGCCGGCCCGTGAATCTGGAGTGGCTTGCTCCCGCGGCAGTCAAGTCGTTTGGCTGCCGGCGCTCCGGGTTTCCGAGAATCGATCATACATTCACAGGAGACATGAACATGTCCAAGCAAGCGCAAGCTGCGCAGGGGAGTGCGGCGGCGGCTAAAGCCCCCAATGCGTTCAAGCAGATGAAACCCGGGCAAAAGATCATGCACGTCATCAAAGTCATGCTGTTCTTTGTGACGTTCGGCTTTGCCTTCCATAATATTCTGCGCGACGACTGATTTACGCGCCTGACGCGCCGCCCCGGCGCGACACGGCTCAGGAACTGCAACGATGCGTGCGCCGGCCGTCGTGGCCGGCGGGGATGTTGTACGCGTTCAATCCAGTGGGGTTTGGCGCGGTGTGGACAACGTACTCTTCACTGCGGACGCAAAGTCCGCGGAATTCAAGAACGATTCGATGACCTGTGCCAGCCGCTGCGGCTGATCGTGGTGCAGCATGTGGCCGCAGTCCTCGATCCATACCTCATGCAGGTTGCGAAATGCGCCCTTGCGCTCGGCCAGTTGCTCGGGCGTATCCTTCAGATAGCCGGTACCTTTCGATTCGCGCGCGAACACCCACAGCACCGGCGCGTTGACCCGGCGCCAGCACGCAAGCAGCTCATCCAGGCGAAAGAGGTAGGGATTCACCCCCTTGTGGCGCGGATCGCTTGCCAGGGTGACTTCGCCGGAAGGATCTTGTTGGGCCCAGTGCTGCGCCAGAAATGCCGCCATCTCGTCGGTCAAACGCGGGTTCTTCCGCTTGAGGCGTGCCGCAACCTCCGCGAAGGATTGGTATGATCTGAAACGCGGTGGCTCATGCAGTTCGTCGAGCCATCGCTGGTAGCGTCCCGGGGCGAGATCGGGAGTGGTGCGCGCAAGCCCAAAGCCTTCCAGCGATACCACTTTCGCCACCCGCTCGGGACGAATGCCGGCGTAGGTGCAGGCGACGACACCGCCCATGCTGTGTCCGACCAGGTCGGCCGGCGCATGCGGCGCATACAGATCGAGCAGCGCATCGAGATCCGCGTAGTAGTCGGGAAACCAGTAACCCTCGCCCGCCCACTCCGTGAGCCCGAAACCGCGCCAATCGGGTGCGATCACATACCGATCGTCGCGAAAGCAGTCCACCAGAAACTGGAACGAGGCGGAGACGTCCATCCAGCCGTGCAGGAGAAACAGCGGCGGCCGCTGGTGCGGCTCGCCCCACGTGCGCACGTGATAGCGCAAGCCGCGGATGCTGTGAAATTCGGATTTACTCGGTCTCATGAATCCTCAAAAAGACTCCCTCGCCCCGCATCAGCGGGGAGAGGGCCGGGGTGAGGGGCACGAATTTCGATTCACAGTTTGCTTCTGCCCATTGACAACCACGACAACAACGCGAGGCTTGCCCCGATCAGCAGCATCCCGATGATTTCGCCCCGTCCCGGTTGCTCGCCAAGCTGGACTCGCGAAAGCAGCACGCCGAGCGCCGGCACCGCCATGATCGAAAGCCCGGCGACGCCGGCCGGCAGCCGCTGCAGCACGTAGAGCCACAGCAGCCAGCCCGTCACCGTGCCGAAGACACTCGCGTAGAACAGCACCCACCAGAAATACGGCGTCCACTCGACCGGCCGCGACGGCACGGCGAGCGCGATGGCAACCAGCACGATGCTGCCGAAGAACATCTGCCAGGCGGTAAAAGCGAGGAGGTCGTGGTGCTCGTCGGTGCGCCATTTTTTTGCGAGGATCGCGGAGACGGCCCAGCAGACCGCGGTAGCGAGCGCGAGGAGCTTGGAACCAAGCGTGCCGGCAAGATGCCACGGTTCGAGAACGAGCAGCAGGCCGGCAGCCGCGAGCGCGATGGCAATCCAGCGCAGGCCCTGCACCCGCTCGCCGAGGATGGGCCAGGCGAAGAGCAGCGTCCAGAATGGAAAGGTGTAGACGAGCACAACCGTCTTCCCGGCTGCGCCCGCGAGGAGCGCCCACGACACCAACGCGTTGAATCCGGTCGTCTGAAACAGGCCGAAAACAAACACGCGCTTTGGGGCCGTGATCGTGAATGGTTTCCTGAGCCAGGCCATCGCGGCGAACATGAGCAATGCGCCGGGCAGCGTGCGGAGCGCGGCGAAGTCGAAAGGGTCCGCAAAATACAAGCCCTCTTTCATGATGACCCAGGTGTAGCCCCACACCAGGCACAGGGCCACGAGCGCTGCGAGACCGCTGCGGGCGGTAAATGTCGCTGGCATAGGGCGGGTGGTGGCGAGCCTCAGGCATCGGACGCATCGGGCGCCCGTATGAAAAAGATGCACATTATGCAGTATGCGCCCGTGGCGGCGAAAACGGTCCGCGCGCTTGTTAGAGTGCCTAACATAATGAACCACGTGTGCGTTGCAGCCAGAACGGATTGATCACGCGAAGGGCGGCGCAGCTCATATCGCGAATATGGGCAAGCCGCCCGACAAAGTGAGCGGCCGTTGTGGCTGCAACCCTTCGGGC
>JACQOK010000275.1 GCA_016202565.1 Betaproteobacteria bacterium
AAATACACCGCATCATCAAACGCGAACCAGAATGCTGGCGATCCCCTCTCCGGACGGCTGCGGGTGAAGTACGAGACCGGATCGTGCCCTCTGAGCGCAACCCGTTTCCCGGGCACCGGAGACACAGATTCCGCGGCGCGCGGGCTTCCGGTGAGCCCTCCTGCGAGAACCGACAGGACGGCGACTGCGAAAAATCGGCGGGACAGGTTTGGCATGGCCCTACCCTCCTCGGAAAGGACAGGACAGCATCATTTTATACCTGATTTAACCTGATTTCATCGGTTGTTCGGCGATTTTTCGTCGTTCTTTCGTTACCTGTCCCTCGGCGCGCGCTATATGTTCTTGCACAAATGTTGTGATGTCTGTGTGTTCGAAACGCTGTTTTAAGGAGAGGGAAATGGCTCTGATGACACGACGTTCCTTGTTGGTCGGGCTGAGCGCAGCGGCGGTTGGCCTTGGCACTTCCTTTCGGGTTCTGGCACAGCAGGAGGGCCTGACTCGCGGGGAAGCGAAGAAATTCCGCTCGATGATCCCCGGCGTAGCGGCCATCCAGCTACAAGAGGTCACCTACCAGCCGGGCGCGAAGTCGAGCAGGACGATGCCGCACACGATGATATGCGAATGCGCGGCGGGTGTGCTCGAGGTGACACAAGACAGCATGACCACGACCATGAACAAAGGCGACATGTGGACCTGCCACAAGGGAATGGTGGAGACCGTAGTAAACAAGGGAACGGTTCCCGCGGTCATGCGGGTGATCCAGCTGCTGCCCGCTTAACCACCGCGTGCACCAGACGCCCGGGAGCGCGCGACGCTCGCCGTCGGCGCTTCGGGCCCCTGCGCCGCTCGCCGTAGTCCATTTCGCATAGAGAGATCAAGGAGGCTCGATCATGACACGCCTTTCTACAACGGTGCTTGGAGTATGCTTTGCGCTCGGGATCCAAATCTCGCCGACCGCCGCCCAGCGGATTACGCCGGTGCTCGCTGACGTCCTCCAGCGCGGCGGCCACGTGCTTGTGCTTCGCCATACGACCGCGGAACGCGTCAAGGAGCCCTCACCGATGGATCTCGCGGACTGCGCCTCGCAACACCGGCTCACCGACAAGGGGCGGGACGAGGCCCGTGCCCTGGGTCAAGCGTTCCGGACGCTGAAGATTCCGGTCGGCAGCGTGTTGAGCAGCGACTACTGCCGTACCATGGAGACTGCGCGTCTGGCCTTCGGACGCACAGAAAGCGCGGAGGTCTTGCTCCATCCCGCCTATACGCCTCCCGCGGGTGTGCCGCCGCCGGCACCGTATGCACAACGCATGGAGCTGCTGAAAAGGCTGTTGGCCACGCCACCAGCGCCGGGAACCAACACGGTACTCGTCTCGCACGGCGAAAACATCAAGGACGCAGTCGGATTCGCGGTCGCTTTCGGCGAGGTGGTGATTTTTCGCCCGGATGGCGCAGGCGGAACCGGGCTGGCCGGGCGCGTGCTGGCGAGCGGATGGTTCCCAGCACAGGAAAAGTCTGCCGGCGCGGAGGAATGCCTCAAGACAGGATGCCCCGCGGGGGAGCGCGCGGTGCACGAGATCAACCAGACGCCCGACGGCATCGCCATTCAAGGCTTTGACGCGGTCGCTTACCACACGGAAGGCCGCGCCGTGAACGGACATTCCAATTTTGAATACTCGTGGAAAGACGCACGCTGGCGGTTCGCGAGCGCAGCCAACCGCGACCGATTTGCCGCCGACCCGGAACGCTATGCGCCACAGCACGGCGGCTATTGCAACATGGCCATGACCAAGGACCAGGTCAAGGCCGGCGATCCCAATGCCTGGGCCGTCATTGACGGCAAGCTCCGGCTGTATGCGTCGACCAAGGGGCGCGACAATTTCCAGAAGAACACCGCCGCGAATGTCGATCTGGCCGCACGAAATTGGCAAAATTTGAAGCCGGCAAAATAATCCCGCGGCGTGCGGCCGCGGTAACGACATCCCCAGGGAGGGCGCATGAACCGGACGCTTTCAAGGCCCGCTGGCATCCAAATGCAGAGAAATCTGAGTCTCATCTGCCTTGCCCTGATGGTAAGCTGCGCGGCCCCGCAGACCGCCGGGGACGCAGCAACGGGCCAATTCGAATTTGGAGTGCTCGGCGATCAGCAATACAGCCCCGAATCGGTCGCGCATTTTCCCAACATCATGGCAGGCCTGAACGGCTCCAATCTCGCATTCGTGGTGCACGTCGGCGATTTCAAAGGGGGCATGGCACCTCCATGTAGCGACCGGCTTTTTATGACACGCCGGGAAGAGTTCAACGCTTCCCGACATCCGTTCATCTACACCCCGGGAGACAACGACTGGACGGACTGTCATGCGGCGAAGGCCGGCGGCTACGACCCGGTTGAAAGGCTGGCTAAACTGCGCAGTATCTTCTTCGACACCAATGAAAGTCTGGGCCAGCGAAAGCTGCGCCTAGAGCGCCAGAGCGAGAGCGCGCAGTATTCGAAGTTCAGGGAAAACGCGCGTTGGCGCTACGCTGATGTCAGGTTCATCACGCTGCACATGCCCGGCGAGAACAACAACCTGGGGAGGACACCGGCAGCAGACGCCGAGTATCGTGAGCGCAACGCTGCAAATCTCGCCTGGCTCAAAGACAGCTTCGACGTTGCGAAAAAAGAGGGAAGCAGGGCGGTGGCGATTTTCACGCAGGCGAACCCGCTATTCGAACACCGATTGCCGCCGACGCGACTCAGGCTCTTAGGTGTGGCTGCCCCACCCGCAAAACCGTCCGGCTATACGGATTTTCTCTCGGCGCTCGAGTCTGAGGTATTGGCCTTCGGCAAACCGGTGGCCCTCGAGCACGGCGATACGCATTTCTTCCGCGTCGACAAGCCGCTGTTCAGAAGCAAGGAAGCCGGTCCCGCGAACTTCGGGCGCCAGATCGAGAACTTCACCCGGATGGAGGTTTTTGGCTTCCCTGAGTCGCACTGGGTGCGCGTTGTAGTCGATGTCAACGACCCCCAGGCGTTCACGTTCAAGGAACAGGTCGTCGACAAGAACCGGTTCAAGAAGCCTTAGCCGATCGCCTTCTGCGAATTCATTTGAGATGCCGGGCGAAAAACTCCATCGTCCTGCGCCAGGCGAGCTCGGCCGCCGCAGGGTCGTACTTCAGGATCGGTAAGTTCTTCGAATCCGCCGTCTCGTTCGCGAACGCGTGCTTCGCGTGGTAGCGGTGGAACTCGAAATTCACCTTGGCGCTCCGCAGCTTCTGCTCCAGTTCGTCGACCTTCGCGATCGGGAAAGGTACGTCTTCGGTGGCCCAGTGGCCCATCAGCGGCGCCTTGATTTTTGACGCATCGACGTACTCGAGCGGCGGATAGCCATACCAGATTACACAGGCGTCCGCTTCCGGAACGTTCACCGCGGAAAGGACCGTGAGCGCCCCGCCCATGCAAAAGCCCGTCACGCCGGCCTTCGCGCTGCCCGAGGCTTTGAGATGCTTGACCGCGCCGCGCACGTCCTGGCCCGCGGCGTCGCCAAAGTTTAGGTTGGTCATCAGGTGCTCGGCCTCGTTCGCTTCGAGTGCGACTTTCCCGCGGTAGAGGTCCGGCACCAGCGCCCGGTAGCCGGCCGCGGCGAGCCTGTCCGCGACGCCCTTGATCTGGTCGTTGAGACCCCACCACTCCTGAATCACCACGAGGCCGGGCGCGCCGCCTTGCGGTGGCTCGGCGAGATAGCCCGCCACGGTCTGACCATCCGGCCGCTGAAAGCTGATCATCTTGCCCATCGGTTTCTCCTCCAAAAGCTCATTAATCTACACCATGAGCGCCGGTTTGGTACCCGCATCCGATCTCGAGAAAGAAGATGTCCGGCAAGCGCTCGCCTACGCAGCGGAGTTCGCTGACAATCAATCCATCCGGTCCCCGCTGGACGGCGTCAGTTCGGTAGGCTATCTTTTAGGTGTGGCTGCGCACGATCACGATCATGAAGGCGGCTCCACTCTTTCCGAGATGGACCTGCGGGTGCGCGCGCTCGAAAGGATCCTGGTCGAGAAGGGCTACGTCGAAACCGCGGCGCTCGATCGCATCATCGAAGCTTACGAGACCAAGGTCGGGCCGCACATAGGCGCCCGCGTCATCGCCAAGGCGTGGAGCGATCCCTCATTCCGGCAGTCGCTGCTCGAAGACGCCAGCAAAGCGGTCGGCACGCTTGCCGAGGTGGGCCGCGTCGGGGAACACCTGGTCGCCGTCGAGAACACGCCGCAACTGCATAACATGGTCGTGTGCACGTTGTGCTCGTGCTATCCATGGGATGTGCTCGGCCTGCCGCCGGTCTGGTACAAGTCCTTCGCCTACCGTTCGCGAGTCGTGAAGGAGCCTCGATCGGTGCTTGCCGATTTTGGCGTCGTGCTGCCCGCCTCAACCGAAATTCGCGTCTGGGATTCGACCGCCGAGACGCGCTTTCTCGTCGTGCCGGTGCGTCCGGCTGGAACCGATGGCTGGAGCGAAACCCAACTCGCGAGCCTGGTCACGCGCGACTGCATGGTCGGCACCGGCCTGCCGAAAAATCCCGGCGAGGTGGCATGATGGACGGCATTCACGACATGGGCGGCATGGACGGTTTCGGCAGGGTCGAGCCCGAGGCGAACGAGCCGCCCTTTCACGAACCCTGGGAAGGCCGCGTGCTGGCGATGGGCCGCGCCGTCAGGGGGCTCGGCGCCTGGAATATCGACGTGGACCGCTACGGCATCGAATCGCTTCCGCCGCACGTTTACCTGGCGAGTTCCTACTACCAGAGGTGGTTTCTGCGGACCGTGCGCCTCCTCGCCGAGCGCGAGATGGTCAAAGCGGACGAGATGGACGCCGGCCACACCCTGCGTCCCGGCAGGGACATGGGCCGCGGCGCGTTCGCGCTGGCGGATGTGGAGCGCGTCATGCGGCGCGGCTCGTTTGGAAGGCCCACGCCGGCGCCGGCGCAGTTCAAGATCGGCGACCGCGTGCGCGCCAGGAACATTCATCCGAAGTCGCACACCCGCCTGCCGCGTTACGTGCGCGGCCACGTGGGCGTTGTGGAGCGCGTCCAGGGCTGTTACGTATTTCCGGACTCCGTCGTCGCCGGCAAAGGCGAGGACCCGCAGTGGCTCTATACGGTGCGCTTCGACGCGCGGGAGCTGTGGGGAGCGGACGCCGACCCGACCGTGAAAGTTTCGGTCGAGGCGTTCGAACCTTATCTGGAACATGTCTGACGCGCCGTTCCTCGAACCGAATGCCGCCCGGCGCGCGACCGAGGCTCTCCCCGGCATTCCCCGCGACGAGAGCGGCCCGGTCTTCCACGAACCGTGGGAAGCCCATGCGTTTGCAATGGCGCTGGCGCTGCACGGCAAGGGCGTGTTCACCTGGCCCGAGTGGGCCGCGAAGCTTGCCGAGGAAATCAAGAAAGCGCAGGCCGCCGGCGATCCCGACACCGGAGAAACCTATTACCGCCATTGGCTCGCGACGCTCGAACGCATGGTCGCGGAAAAGGGTGTGACGACCTCGCAGGCACTTGCGGACTATCACGACGCGTGGGAGCGCGCCGCGCACCGGACGCCCCACGGCACGCCGATCGAACTCAAGGCGGAAGATTTTCGCAGGTAACGGAGCCTTCTGACACCGTCGTCAGTCCGCCCAAACTTCGGGCGGCGCTCAGGAAACTCACGCTGCTCATGGAGCGGCTGCTTCGATGGCCGACTCGAACTCGGCTCCGAGTCCGGGTCGCTGTTGCTCGTACCACGCTGCGGCTTCCGCAGCCTCCTCAGACGCCGCCGCGTGAATACGAACCTGTCACATCAGACGCGACTCATGCGCGCCCGCATCCGCCGTCGAAACTCTTCCCTGTCGATCAGCTCGGCAGTACCGGAATCGATTTCTGCAAGTCTGCGCAGGATTTCTGTATCCCACGCCGATTCCGCATCCGCGTCCGCTGGCGCGTCGAGGCTGGCAACGAGGCTATGAGCGAGTTCCGCGCGTTCGGATTCCGGCAGACTCAGTGCCTCGGAACGAATCTTTTCCAGTGTCGGGCTGCCCATGAGTTCCTCATATCAAGGCCAGTTTTTCGTCGCCTCCAGTAGTGCGAAACCAGTATAGACGCCGCGTTTCAACCGGTCAAAATGCCCGGTCCTCGGCGACAATGTCGCGTCTCCAGGCGACAAGTTCGAAATCGCCGTCTTGCGGATGAAATGCTGATCGCCTTCAACAAGCCGTTCAACGTGCTCTGCCAGTTCACGGACGCCGCTGGCCGGCGCACGCTGGCCGACTTCGTCACGGTGAAGAGTGTCTATCCGGCGGGCCGGCTCGACTACGACAGCGAGGGCCTGGTGCTCCTCACCGACGACGGCGCGCTGCAAAAGCGGATCGCCGATCCGCGCCACCGGATGAGGAAGACATACCTCGCCCAGGTCGAGCGCATCCCGGACGACAAAGCGCTCGCGCTTCTGCGCCGCGGCGTCGAATTAAGAGATGGCATGACTGCACCGGCGGGCGCGCGGCTGGTGGAGGAACCCGACTGGCTGTGGCCCCGCGAGCCGCCCATACGCTATCGGCGCGACATTCCCACGGCGTGGCTGGAGATCACACTTACCGAGGGACGCAATCGCCAGGTCCGCCGCATGACGGCCGCCATCGGCCACCCGACCGTGCGGCTGGTGCGCGTGAGCATTGGCGCGTGGTCGCTCGACGGCCTCCTGCCCGGCGAATGGGAAGTTCGTCTTTAGCAGAAAATTGAGCTTGGCGCTTGAATCGCCTCGTATCAGGTGTCGCAAGCGATGAAGCCAGACGAGTCGCCGCATCATTTACTGTATCCTCAACAGTTTCGCTGCGGTTTCACCCAGGATCGCGATGCGCTCGTCGTCACTCAGGCTCGGCGTGTTGAGGATGTGATCTACCGCCTTGTCCTCCCACGGGTAGGGGTAGTCGGTGCCGAGCATGATCTGGCTCGGTCCCACGTTCGCGGCGAGATGCCGCAACGCTTCGGGCGTGAAAATGAGCGCGTCGTAATAGAGCTGCTTCAGGTACTCCGTCGGCCGTTTCCTGAG
>JACQOK010000282.1 GCA_016202565.1 Betaproteobacteria bacterium
GTGTTAGGCGGCTAGAGCGTAACGCTCGTCGTTGGCGTTTATGGATTTCCAGCGGTTTAACAAGGTGACTGGACCTTGGCATGCCCTGCGCTGCTTCGCTACCCACGTCGAAACCAGGTCGCCCCCAATTTCGCTTTGTGCTGCCAAACAGGATATATCGCAGCAACAACTGATTATCTCATATGCGGACCATTGCGAAAATTTCAAGCAGGGCAAAAGCACTACAAGCCTGCCGATAACGGGGCAGGCGCATTAAGCGCCTGAATGTTTGGCTTTTAGTCTGGCGGCATAAACCGCCCGCAGCGGATGGCGGGCGAAATCGATTCAATTCAGGGCCAGAAGTTCGTTTCGATTCAACGAACTTTGTAATTCGGAGGAACCTATCCCGCCAATGCAACTCCACTATAACTGGGTGGAAGTTATTCGGTTAATGCAACCCAACAATAAACGGAAATGCAAAAACCGACCGCGATCCAGGATCGGGCACCGCGATCTGCAGTGGTATTCGACGTGCCGACTGTGGCTCATGGCGCCGAAATCCACAGGCTGGTGGGAGAATGCAGGCCCCTCGACCTGAACTCCACGTACGCCTACCTGTTGCTGTGCGAGCATTTTGGCGACACTTGCATTCGGGCCGAGTATGCGGGCGCAACAATAGGATTCATTTCGGCGTACCGGCCACCGGGGCGGCCCGACGTGCTGTTCGTATGGCAAGTTGCCACTGCGCCAAGCATGCGCGGTCGCGGGCTCGCCAAAACCATGCTGCGCGAGCTTCTGCGTCGTGACGCGCTTGGCGATTGCCGTTACGTGGAGGCGACGGTCTCGCCGTCAAACGAGCCTTCGCGAAGGTTGTTTCATGCGCTGGCGAGAGAGATCGGTGCACCGGTTGCGGAACGCGTGTTGTTCCTCGAGCGCGATTTCGGAGACGAGCAACACGAGCAGGAGGTTTTAATACGAATCGGCCCGATCCCGGGCAAACAAACCAAGAGGAGCCCCCGGCATGAATCTCAAGATTTTTGATCGACTGGAATCGGAAGTCCGAGGCTATATTCGCTCATTTCCCACTTTGTTTGCCAAGGCGCGGGGCGCGTCGCTGATCGACGAGGACGGCCGCAGCTATATCGACTTCTTCAGCGGTGCCGGGACGCTCAACTATGGGCACAACAATCCCATTCTCAAGCGGCGCCTGCTTGATTATGTCGAGTCGGACGGCCTCGTCCACGGTCTCGACATGGCCACCCTCGCGAAAAAGGAATTTCTCGAGACCTTTGAACGGGTGATCCTGCAGCCGCGCGGCTTGAGCTGCAAGATCCAGTTTCCAGGGCCGACCGGAACGAACGCCGTGGAAGCGGCCCTCAAGCTCGCGCGACAGGTCAAGGGGCGCACCAACATCATTTCGTTCACCAACGGCTTTCACGGCGTGACGGGTGGTTCCCTTGCTGCGACCGGCAATTCCAAGTTCCGCGACGCTGCGGGCTTTCCTCTTGAGAATGTCACCTTCATGCCCTATGACGGCTATCTCGGCAGCGGCGTCGATACGATCGCGTATCTCGAGCGCATGCTGGCCGACAGGAGCAGCGGCGTCGACGCCCCGGCTGCTGCGATCGTCGAGACAGTCCAGGGCGAGGGCGGGGTCAATGTGGCAAGCACCGCCTGGCTGCAGGCCTTGGAACAGGTATGCCGCCGCCACGACATGCTGCTCATCATCGATGACATCCAGGTGGGCTGCGGGCGCACCGGCTCCTTCTTCAGTTTTGAAGGAACGGGCATATCTCCCGACATCATCACGCTGTCGAAGTCGATCAGCGCCTACGGCCTGCCGATGTCCCTGGTCCTCATGAAGCCGGAACTCGACATATGGAAACCGAGCGCGCACAACGGGACCTTCCGCGGCAACAACCTCGCGTTCGTCACCGCCAAGGCGGCGCTGCTGCACTACTGGCAGTCCGGCGAGTTCCAGGAAGCGGTGCGCCGGAAGGGCAACATCATGCGCGGCTGGCTGGAACATATCGTGAACGGTTACCAGAAAGGAGCCTTCAACGTGCGCGGACGCGGCATGATCCAGGGGCTCGTGACGGACCGGCCCGAGCTTGCCTCGCACGTTTCCGCGCGCGCGTTCGAGAACGGGCTGGTCATCGAGACCTCGGGTGCGCGGGATCAAGTGCTCAAGTTGCTGCCGCCGCTCACCATCGACGATGCGGTCCTGCTCAGTGGGCTCGAAATTCTCGAGCAGAGCGTGGCCGACGTGCTCGGAGTGGCACGGGCGCCGATCAACAAGATCAAGTTCATCAACTTCCGGAGCGGGCGATGATCGTGCGCAGCGTGGCGGAACTTCTGGGTACCGACCAGGATGTCGCAACCCCGAACTGGGTGAGTCGCCGTCTGCTGCTCAAGCGCGACGGCATGGGATTTTCCCTGCATGAAACCACTGTTTTTCCCGGGACCGAGACCTACATCTGGTACAAGCATCACCTGGAAGCGGTGTTTTGCGTGGAAGGTCAGGGCGAGGTGCAAGTGCTTCCTGAAGGCCGCACTTACCGGATCGAGCCCGGCGTGATGTACGCGCTCGACCAGCACGACAAGCACTATCTGCGCGCCAAGACCAAGATGCGCCTGGTGTGCGTGTTCAATCCTCCGCTGACGGGGCGCGAGGTCCACGATGAAGAGGGCACGTATCCCGTCGTGGAAGAAATGACGGTGACGGGCAGCCCGGCATGACGCTGCAGTGTGAATTGCATTTGGTGAAAGGAGCGCCATGGTTCTAGTTTCAGATGCTTACCAATCACGTGTGGACAACGAAGCCGCGATCATGCTGCGCCGGGATCCGGTCGTATACTCCGGCGCCAACGACGGGGCGCAGGGTTTGGTGCAGCATCAGCTCAGGAACTACCAGAAGAACGGCTTCATCTTTCTCAAGAACTTCTTCACAGAGTCGGAGGTGGCGTTGTTCCTCAAGGAAGCGAACAGGATGGCGGCCGACCCGATGATACGGGAGCGGGAGGAAACGATCACGGAGTCCGGCGACCAGATCCGCTCCATCTTCATGGTGCACCGGCTCAACGATCTGTTCCGAAGGCTCGCGGCGGATGTGCGCCTGGTCAATATCGCGCGCCAGATCCTGGGCGACGAAGTCTATATCCATCAATCACGCGTGAACCTCAAGCCCGGCTTTGTGGGCAAGGAGTTCTACTGGCACTCGGATTTTGAAGCATGGCACGTCGAGGACGGCATGCCGCGCATGCGCGCGTTGAGCTGCGCCATTTTTCTGACGGAGCACAACGAGTTCAACGGACCGCTGATGTTCATCCGGGGCTCGCACATGCATTACATATCGTGCGTGGGCGAAACTACGGCCGATCACTACCGGCACTCGCTGAAAAAACAGGAATACGGGGTGCCGGACCCGGCAAGCCTTCGGTTCCTGGTTGACCGGGGCGGCATCCAGGCTCCCAAGGGCCCGGCCGGATCGGTGGTGCTGTTCGACTGCAATACCATGCATGGGTCGAACAGTAACATTTCCCCCTATCCGCGGAGCGATCTCCTGTTCGTCTATAACAGCGTGCAGAATGCGCTCGGCAAGCCGCGCTTTGGGCTCGCGCCGCGGCCCGAGCATGTCGCAACTCGCGAAGAGCTTTCTCCGGTGGTGCCGCTCGAGCCGGATTATTCCGGGTAATCATTGCAGCGCGTTGGCCGATGAGCGGCTGGGCGACAGGCACAGGGTTTCGCAGCACGGGAAGCTGGATTGCCTGCCTTGCCATCATCGGCGCACTCGCGGCGTGTTCGGGAGGCGAAGATCCGCTCGCGGGCGCGGGCACGCTTGATCGCGCCAAGCAGACCGGCAAGATCAGGATCGGTTATGCGAACGAGGCGCCGTACGCCTATCGCGACATCGTTTCGGGCGAGTTGACCGGCGAGGCGCCGACGATCGCGCGTGTCATCCTGGCCGACATGGGGATTACCGAAGTCGAAGGCGTTCTCACCGAGTTCGGGGCGCTGATCCCGGGACTGAAGGCAAAACGCTTCGACATCATCGCAGCGGGCATGTACGTGCTCCCTAGGCGCTGCCAGGAGATCACCTTCTCGAATCCCACCTATTCGGTGGGCGAGGCATTCATCGTGCGCCGAGGCAATCCGAAGGAGCTGCATCGCTACGAGGACGTGGCGAAGCACCCTGATGCAACGCTTGGCGTGGTGGCGGGCGCCGTGGAGATGGAGTATGCGCAGCGTGCCGGCATCCCCAAGGCGCGAGTCATGCTGTTTCCGGATGCGGCGGGAGCGCTCGAGGCCGTGCATGCCGGCCGATTAGACGCCTATGGCGGCACCCGTCTTACGATCAATCACCTTTTCGGCAGAGCGAGATCGGAGCGCATCGAGCGCGCCCAGCCATTCGCCGACCCGGTCATCGACGGCAAGACGGCGCGTGGTTACGGCGCGTTTGGCTTCAGAAAAGACGACGCGGACCTCGTGGCCGCCTTCAACACGCGGCTTGCGCGGTTCATCGGGACAGAGCAGCACTCGAAGCTGGTGCAGCCATTCGGATTCACGGCAGAGGAACTGCCGGGCGGCACGACTGCCGATGAATTGTGCCGCGGGTGACCTGAGACAGGTCAAGTTTGCACGCCATGACTCATGAATGCGATCAATAACTTCGGGCCGCCGCTTCTCGGCGGGCTCGCGGTAACGATCGGGATCACGCTCGCTGCGGCGGTGTTGGCGGTGGTGGCCGCCTTGGGAGGCGGGCTTGCCCGTCTCTCCTACTACCGGGTGGTGCGCTGGACAGCAGCGGTCTATGTCGAAGTGTTCCGCGGCACCTCGACGCTGGTCCAACTGTTCTGGTTTTATTTCGTGCTGCCGTTTTTCGGCATCAATCTCAGCGCGCTCGCCGCCGGCATCCTGGTGCTGGGCCTCAATACCGGCGCCTATGGCGCCGAGGTCGTGCGGGGAGCGATTGTAGCGGTTCCACGCGGCCAATACGACGCGGCGGCGGCGCTCAACATGAGCCGGCTGCAGACGCTTTACCGCATCGTGCTGCCGCAGGCCGCGCTCGCGATGCTGCCGCCGGCGGGCAATCTGATGATCGAGCTGCTCAAGAACAGCGCCCTGGTCTCTCTCATCACGATCACCGAACTCACGTTTACAGCGCAACTGCTGCGCAGTGAGACCCTGCGCAGCGCAGAAATATTCGCGGTGGTGCTGCTGTTCTATTTCCTCGTTGCGCTGTGCATTACGGGCGCCTTCCGGCTGGCGGAAGGTAAACTCAAGAAGAGCGCGCCGGGATGATATTCGACTGGCAATTTGCCTGGGATACCCTTCCCAAGCTGATGGCCGCGCTGAAAGTCACGGTCGCCGCCACGGTGCTCGGCATGGCGGTCGCGCTGGCGCTCGGGCTGGCGCTCGCGCTGGCCCGGCGCTCCCGCTTGCAGTGGCTGTCGTGGTCGACGGCAGGGTTCATCGAATTCGTGCGCAGCACGCCGCTGCTCGTGCAGATTTACTTTCTGTTCTATATCCTGCCGGGTCTCGGCATCGAACTTTCGGCGTTTGCGACCGGCGTTGTCGCGCTCGGCCTGCATTATGCGGCTTACTGTTCGGAGGTATATCGCGCCGGTTTCGATGGCATTCCGCGCGGGCAGTGGGAGGCGGCAAGCGCGCTCAACTTGAGCCGCTATCACACGATCGGGAGAATCATCATTCCCCAGGCCATCCCGCCGGTCGTGCCGGCGCTCGGCAACTATCTGGTGGCCATGTTCAAGGATACGCCGATGCTCTCCGCGATAACCGTCCTTGAACTGTTGCAGACCGGCAAGGTCGTCGGCGCGGAGACCTTTCGCTATCTGGAACCGCTTACTCTGGTCGGCGCGCTGTTTCTGGTGCTGAGCCTGATTTCCGCCGCGGGCATACGGGGACTCGAGCGCCGGCTGCAAAAATGGGTGGCGCAATGAATCCGATCATTCGTTTACGGGGCGTGCACAAGGCTTATGGCGAACTCGCCGTGCTGCGCGGGATCGACCTCGAAGTGCCGGCGGGACAGACGGTGAGCGTCATCGGACCGAGTGGCTCCGGCAAATCGACCCTGCTGCGATTGCTGATG
The DNA here is from genome assembly GCA_016202565.1 of Betaproteobacteria bacterium. GTDB lineage: Bacteria > Pseudomonadota > Gammaproteobacteria > Burkholderiales > SG8-41 > DSOT01. The sequence goes on from JACQOK010000282.1 coordinate 6,089, forward strand.
ACATTGGATCGTCCGGATCAGGGCGTGCTGGAGATCGACGGCGAGTCGCCGTGGACCATGGAAAAAAACGGCTCCCAGCAGCCTGCCGACGAGCGCCACTTGCGGCAGGTGAGAGGCAAAGTCGGCATGGTATTTCAGCACTTCAATCTGTTTCCGCACATGTCGGCGCTCCATAACGTCATGGAGGCACTGCTGCGAGTCCTGCGCCTGCCGCGCACAGAGGCGGAGGCGCGGGCGCGCGAGCGGCTTTCCGCCGTCGGCCTGGCCGACAAGGCGGACGCGTATCCGGCCCATTTGTCGGGCGGACAGAAGCAACGCGTGGCGATCGCCCGCGCTCTGGCCATGCAGCCGAAAGTGATGTTGTTTGACGAGATTACCTCCGCGCTGGACCCGGAACTGGTGGGAGGCATACTGGCGCTGCTGCACGAAATGTCCAGCAAACGGACCATGACGATGGTGATCGTCACGCATCATATGCGGTTCGCCGAGAGTTGCTCCGACCGCGTGGTTTTCTTTGATGAAGGCGTCATCGTGGAAGACGGCGCCCCGAAGGCGATCTTTCACGAGCCGCGCCACGAGCGAACGCGGCGGTTCGTCGACGCGATACTGGGGCCGGAAGCCTGACGCACTGTGCTGCGCGCGCGGGCGCTGTCCACGAAAGGCGACAGAGAAATATTATTTTATTCAATCGGTTGCATAAATCAGGCCACCCCATGTTGCCGACCGGCGACAATTCCGCTGTGTTCCAGGATTACCGAATTGTCATTAACCATTTGATTGTCATAAGATTGTTAAATCTGGCACGGACCTCGCTCTAGCTTTGTGCGAGCCGGACACGGCTCGTAACACATCGTAAATCGGAAACTCCAAGGAGGTTTGTGATGAAAGGCATCATTGCGTTGTTATGTGCGCTGAGCATCGGGTTGAGCGGTATTGGTGTCGCGTTTGCGGGCGCCGGTGACCCGTCTCAGGCAAAACCCCCGGTTGACTGTAAGAAACAACCGACACATCCCGATTGCAAAGCGAAGAAGTAACCGGGTTGAGCCGGTTCGGAACGAGGTCAACGTCGCTTTCGGTTTCGTTCCAGGTTTAACCGGAAACCAGGAAGGGCACTCTCGTGTGGGGTGTCCTTTCTTTGTGTCATGTCCTCGCGGCAGCGAAGCTGCGGCGCTTTCCCCACCGTCATTATTGTACGCCGCGTGCTTCCGCTGGTGGTCAAAGATGCGCGAGGAGATCCTGCGGTCTTTGAATCACCGCATCGGCACCCCAGTCCTGGGGGATGCCCCCGTTGAGATAACCGTAGGTCACAGCCACCGTCTTCATGCCGGCGGCGCGGCCCGCTTCGACGTCGCGCCGGTCGTCGCCGACGTACGCGCAACGCTCAGGCGCCAACGCGAGCGTGCGGCTGGCGGCAAGCAGCGGTGCCGGATGGGGTTTGATATGGGGCGTAGTGTCCCCGCCAATAACACATGCGGCGCGCTTGCCGACCTGGAGCAGGTCAAGGAGGGGTCTGGTAAAGCGCTCGGCCTTGTTCGTCACTATGCCCCAGCGCAGGCCCCGCGCTTCGACCGCGTCGAGCAGTTCCGGCATGCCCGGAAAGAGTCGGGTGTGACGGCAAAGGTTCTGTTCATAAAGCCCCAGAAATTCTTCGCGCATGGCGGCATACTCGGGATGGTCCGGCACGATATTGAATCCAACGCCAAGCAGCCCCCGCGCGCCCATCGAGGCGACAGGCCGTGTGGCTTCAGTCGGCAGCGGCGGAAGGCCGCGCGCCGCGCGCATGCGGTTCAACGCATAGGCGAGATCCGGCGCGGTGTCGGCGAACGTGCCATCGAGATCGAAGAGAACAGCCTGGATCATGTCAGGGAGGCGGTAAGCTGTGAGCAGTAAGCAGTAGGGAGGATCGTAGCCCGGAAGGAACGAAGCGCATTCCGGGAACACGGGTTTCTTTTTGAGGGGCCTTCGTTCCCGCTTCTCCCGGTCCCGGATTTCATTTCATTCCATCCGGGCTACATCCGCTTGCCGCTCACGGCTCACGGCTCACTTTCTGAACGGCAGTGCAGAATGTAATTGACATCGGTATCCCCGCCGAGCGAGTAGCGCCGGGCAAACGGATTGTAGGTCATGCCGATGAGCCCGGACACGCCCAGCCCCGAGTTGCGGCACATGGCCGACAGTTCCGAAGGCTTGATGAATTTCGCGTAATCGTGGGTGCCGCGCGGCAGGAGCCGCAGCACGTACTCGGCGCCTAGAATCGCCAACAGGTACGACTTCGGGTTGCGATTGATGGTGGCGAAGAACGCCAGGCCGCGCGGCTTGAGCAGCTCGGCGCATGCCTGGACCGTGGCCGAAGGATCGGGGACGTGCTCGAGCATTTCCATGCAGGTGATGACGTCAAAAGCATGGGGCGCCTCCCGTGCCAGGTCTTCCGCCGAGATCATGCGGTAATCGACCTGCCGCCCCGACTCGCGCAGGTGCAGCTCCGCTACCTTGAGCGGCTTTTCCGCAAGATCGATTCCGGTCACCCGCGCGCCGCGCTCGGCCATGCTTTCAGCCAGAATGCCGCCGCCGCAACCCACGTCGAGCACCGATTTACCGCGCAGGCCCGCGACGCGGTCGATGTAGTCCAGCCGCAGCGGGTTGATTTCATGCAGCGGCCGGAACTCGCTGGTCGGATCCCACCAGCGATGCGCGAGCTGGCTGAATTTTTCGAGCTCGAGTGGATCGACGTTGATCATTCAGGGGATTGCGGATCGAAACGAAAGCCAGATTGTACTAAAACTCGATCCTTGTTCCTTGATCTTATGCCCTGATTTTTTCCTGCCAATAGGCAGCCTTTGCCGCCAATTCCCGCGCATCCAGCCGGTTCAATGCGCCGTTTTCCACCAGCAGTTCTCCGTCGACCCAGACGTGGCTCACGTGTTCCCGACCAACGGCGTACGCCAGATGCGATAGCGGATCGTAACACGGTGATAGTTCAGGCGCGGCGAGAGAAATCGCGACCATGTCGGCGCGCTTGCCTTTACGGAGGGAGCCGATGCGCTCCTCGAGGCCGAGCGCGCGGGCGCCGTTCAGCGTCGCCATTTCCAATACCGCATGCGCGGGCAGGGCGGTCGGATCGCCACTTACGCCTTTGGCGAGCAGCGCCGCAAGCCGCATTTCGGCGAAGATATCCAGCCGGTTGTTGCTCGCAGCGCCGTCGGTGCCGAGTCCCACGTTGACGCGGCGTCTATGCAATTCGGGCACGGGCGCAATTCCGCTTGCGAGCTTCAGGTTCGAGGACGGGCAGTGGGCGACATGGCAGCCATGCTGCGCGAGCAATGCCATTTCATCCTCGGTGAGATGCACCGCGTGCACGGCGATCAGACCGGGGCCGAGCAAGCCCAGTCTCTGGAGGCGCCGGATCGGCCGCAGATTGTGCGCGGCAAGGCTGTCGCGGATTTCATCCGCGGTTTCGTGCAGGTGGATATGGACGGGGAGATCGAGCTCGCCGGCATAAGTTGCCACCTTCTCGAACGTGGCATCGCTCACCGTAAAAGGAGCATGGGGCGCGATGCAAAACGACAGCCGGGGTTCGTCGCGCAGGCTGTCGCGTAACGCGAGCCCCTTGCTCAAGTAGTCTGCCGCGTCGTTGCCGTAAGGCGAGCGGAATTCCACCACGACCATGCCGAGTGCGGCGCGCATGCGGGCGGCAAGCACGGCTTGCGCCGCCGCTTCCGGAAAGAAATACATGTCGTTGAAGCAGGTAACGCCGCCGCGCAGCATTTCGGCACACGCAAGCAGCGTGCCGTCGTGCACGAATCCCGGAGAAGCGAGCCTCATTTCCGCGGGCCAGATATGCTCGTGCAGCCAGGCCATCAGCGTCTTGTCGTCCGCGAGCCCGCGCATGAGCGTCATGGCGGCATGCGTATGCAGATTGACGAGGCCGGGAATCAGCACGTGATCTTCGAGCACGAAATGATGTCGCGGACGGTAGCGCTCGCCGACCGATTCGCTCGGCGCGATGTCGGCGATGGTCCCGTCCGTGATCACCACAGCGTGGTGCTCGAGTATCGTTCCGGCCGGCTCCACCGGGATGATCCAACGCGCGTCGATCACGCAGTCAACGTTGTGTGCTTCCTCTTGCATGGGTGTGTGCGGGTACCCAAAAAAAAGCCCTGCCGAGGCAGGGCTTCAGTATGCATCAGGTTGTGCTTATCAGCGCTTCTTGGCCGCCGGTTTCTTGGCCGCGGGTTTCTTCGCCGCCGGCTTCGGCTTGGCGAGGGACTGGGCACGGCCGACCACTTCCACGGTCACGCGGCGGTTCGGCGCCAGACACTCGATCAGCTGCTTGCGCTTCATCTTGTTGTCGCAGAACTTGGTGACGGGGATCGGCTCTTTCGGTCCCTTGCCTTCCCAGAAGATCAGCTTCTGATCGACGTACAGGTTCTTCACCAGGTAGTCTTTGACCACGGTCGCGCGGCGCTCAGACAGTCTCTTTTTGTACTTGAGGCTGCCGATGCGATCGGTGTGTCCCGTTACCACCACCGCACCGAACTGAACGGGTGCACGAGCCTTGGTCGCCTTACGCAAGCTGGCAATGAACTTGTCGAGTGACGCTCTATTGTCGGCAGTCATTTCCGCCTTGGCGAAGGGCATGCCCTGCAGCTCGATTTTCTCCGTGATGTTGAGCATCGTCGGCTTCTTCGGCTTGGGCTTCGGTTTCGGCTTGGGTGCGGGCTTGGCGACCGGTTTGGGCTTAGGCGGCGCCGGTTTCTTCACCAGATCCGGATCGCACTGCGCAACCGCGCGTGCCGGGGTCCAGTCGCTCGTACGCACACACACACCGGCCCCAGCGGCCCTGACAATATTTCCTTGGGAATCTAACAGGTAGCCTTGGTTTTTAGCGTCCTGCGCTGATGCCATCGCAGGCCACAACGCTCCCGCGATAACGACGCCGGCCAGGGTATTCCGCAATGCTGAACTCATGGTTTTTAATCCTCCTGTTTTGGATGAAGTTGGGGCGCGCTGGAATGCCGGTGAACCTGAAAAAGTGAATTTCTCCCTGTATTTGCTTAATATCACAAGCCCGATATCAAAGCAAACTATGCTTGAATCATAACACGATTTCCCCGGAAAGACATAGCAGGTTGTTGCCAAAATGAAACACTATTGAGAGGTGCCGCGGCCACCGCCCGGCGGGGCCATCTTGCCTCAGGCAAGTCGCCATCCCGGCATGTCATGAAAGCCGGCTACCAGATGACCGGGCCGTATCGGTTCCCGGCCGCCTTTTCTTACCGCTGCCGTGCCGCTCGCTTTTGCATGGGTCCGCGTTGTGGACTTGATCGGCGCTCCATGCTGCCGCCATAGCGATCGAGTGTGCTCGAATTGGCGCGGCGGACGATTCGCAAGTGCCGCGTCGTGCGCACAACGGTAGCGTGGTGCTGCAAGACCATTAATCTCTTCCTGCCCAACGGTTGTTCTGGCGCAGCGCTGGCGGTGTCTCCACCCCTGGCGGGACCCTCTGTACCGTGGCCGCGCAGCGGGATCGTCGTGGTAAAATAATAAGCTTTATGCGCTTGCAAAGACCGCGGCATTCCCGCCTGAAGGATCTGACGGCTTCATGGACCAGTTCGCCAAAGAAACGCTACCGGTAAGTCTCGAAGAGGAAATGCGCCGTTCCTATCTCGATTACGCGATGAGCGTGATCGTGGGACGAGCGCTGCCCGACGTGCGCGATGGTTTGAAGCCGGTGCACCGCCGCATTCTGTTCGCCATGCACGAGGCGAACAACGTGTGGAACCGTCCCTACGTCAAGTGCGCGCGCGTGGTCGGCGACGTGCTTGGCAAGTACCACCCTCACGGGGATGCGGCGACTTACGAGGCGCTGGTACGGATGGCGCAGAACTTTTCGATGCGCTATACGTTGATCGACGGTCAGGGCAATTTCGGCTCGGTCGATGGCGATTCCGCCGCGGCTTACCGCTACACCGAGTGCCGGCTCGAGAAGATCACTTCCGAGATGCTGGCCGACATCGAGATGGAAACCGTCGATTTCGCGCCCAACTACGACGGCAAGGAGAAGGAACCGGTCACGCTGCCCACCCGCATTCCGAACCTGCTGATCAACGGTTCGTCCGGCATCGCGGTCGGCATGGCGACCAACATTCCGCCGCACAACCTGTCGGAAGTAATCGATGCGTGCCACGCACTCCTCAAGGATTCGGAAATTACGGTCGACGACCTGATCCAGATCGTGCCGGCGCCCGATTTTCCGACGCGCGGAATCATTTACGGGACGACCGGAGTCAAGGAAGGCTATCGCACCGGCCGCGGCCGGATCGTGATGCGTGCGCGCACGCATTTCGAGGAGGCTGAAAAAGGCGGGCGGGTGTCGATCGTGATCGACGAGCTGCCGTACCAGGTCAACAAAGCGAACCTGCTGATGAAGATCGGCGAGCTGGTGCGCAACAAGAAAATCGAGGGAATCGCCGATATCCGCGACGAGTCCGACAAGAGCGGCATGCGGGCGGTGATCGAGCTCAAGCGCGGCGAAGTGCCGGAGATCATCCTGAACAATCTGTGGAAAGAGACCCAGATGCAGGACACCTTCGGGATGAACATGGTCGCGCTGGTCGACGGCCAGCCGCGCCTGCTCAATCTGAAGCAGTTCCTCGATGCGTTCCTGCGCCATCGCCGCGAGGTGGTGACCCGGCGCACGGTGTTCGAACTCCGGAAGGCGCGCGAACGCGGCCATGTCCTCGAAGGGCTTGCGGTGGCGTTGTCCAACGTCGACGACGTCATCGCGCTCATCCGGGCGGCTGCGACGCCGGCTGATGCCAAGGCGGAGTTGATGGTGCGCTTCTGGCGCTCCACGCTGGTGGAGGAGCTTCTCACGCGCAGCGCAGGCACCGCGTCGCGCCCGCAGGGGCTCACCCCCGAGTTCGGTCTCCAGAAAAAAGGGTACCGGTTGTCCGAGGTGCAGGCGCAGCAGATACTGGAATTGAGGCTGCAGCGGTTGACCGCGCTCGAGCGGGACAAGATCGTGGCCGAATACCGGGAGACGATGGAGAAGATCGCCGACCTGATCGACGTGCTGGCGAAACCGGCACGGGTGACGAAAATCATCTCGCAGGAGCTCAACGAGGTGAAGAAACAGTACGGCGATGAGCGCTGTAGCGAAATCGTCACGGATACCCAGGATCTCGCGATGGAGGACCTGATCGCCTCGGAAGACGTGGTGGTTACGTTGTCGCACGGTGGTTACATGAAATCGCAGCCGGTTGCCGATTACCGGGCACAGAAACGCGGCGGGCGCGGCCGGCAGGCAACGACGACTAAGGACGACGACTTTGTCGATAACCTCTTCATCGCCAACACCCACGACTTCATCCTCTGCTTCTCTAACCGCGGCCGCGTCTACTGGATCAAGGTCTACGAAGTACCGCAGGGCAGCCGGGCTTCGCGCGGCAGGCCGATCGTGAACCTGGTGCCGCTGATGGAGCACGAGAAGATCACCGCCATTCTCCCGGTGAAGGAATTCGACGAAAACCATTTCGTGTTCATGGCGACGGCCAACGGAACGGTCAAGAAAACGGCGCTTTCCGCGTTCTCGCGCCCGATGTCCAAAGGCATCATCGCCGTCAACCTCGACGACGGGGATTACCTGATCGGGGTGGCGATTACCGACGGCAAACGGGACATCATGTTGTTCTCCGATGGCGGCAAGGCGGTGCGATTCTCCGAATCCGAAGTGCGCGCGATGGGGCGCACCGCTGCGGGGGTGCGCGGCATGAGGCTCGCCAAGGGACGACACGTGATTGCGCTGCTTACCGCGGAAAACGAGCAGCAGTCGGTGCTGACCGCGACCGAGAACGGCTACGGCAAGCGCACCCCGGTATCGGAATACACGCGCCACAGCCGCGGAACGCAGGGCATGATCGCGATCCAGTGCAGTGAGCGCAACGGCCCGCTGGTCGCGGCGCGGCTCGTCACCCGCGATGACGAAATCATGCTGATCACGACCGGTGGCGTGCTGATCCGTACCCGCGTATCCGAAGTGCGCGAACAGGGCCGCTCGACGCAGGGCGTGCGGCTGATTAACCTGGACGACGGCGAGAAACTCGCTGGACTCGAGAAGATCGTCGAGCCGGACGATGAGGAAGATGTTTCTTGAGGCAATTGTCGGTGGCGAATCGATAGAATCACGAGGACGTTCCATGTCGCGAGTTTACAATTTCAGCGCCGGGCCGGCGGTGCTGCCGGAGCCGGTGCTCGAGCAGGCTGCGGCGGCACTGCTGGCCTGCCACGCCAGCGGAATGACGGTGATGGAGATGAGCCATCGTGGCAGGGAGTTCATCGCGATCCATGCGCAGGCCGAGGCCGACCTGCGCGAGCTGATGGCGATCCCGGCCAACTACAAGGTCCTGTTCCTGCAAGGTGGGGCGGCGGGGCAGTTCGCGGTCGTGCCGATGAACCTGCTGCGGGGCAAGCACGGCGCCGATTATGTCAACACCGGCCAATGGTCGAAGAAGGCGATCGGCGAGGCGAAGAAGTACTGCAAGGTCAATGTCGCGGCGAGCTCGGAGGACGCGAACTTCAGCTACGTCCCTAGAGCGGAGAAGTGGAAACTCGACCCGCAGGCGGCCTACGTCCACATCACCTCCAACGAGACCATCGGCGGCGTGGAGTTTTACTGGATCCCGGCCACGGGCGAGGTCCCGCTGGTATCCGACATGTCCTCGCACATTCTGTCGCGTCCGATGGAGGTGAGCCGCTACGGTTTGATCTATGCCGGCGCGCAGAAGAATATCGGGCCGGCCGGATTGACGATCGTCATCGTGCGGGAGGACCTGCTCGGGCAGCCGTTGCCCACGACGCCGTCCGTATTCGATTACAAGGTGCAGGCCGAGGCCGACTCGATGCACAACACCCCGCCGACCTTCGCCGTCTATATCGCGGGTCTGGTATTTCAATGGCTGAAAAAACTGGGCGGGCTGAAGAAGATGGAGGAAATCAATGCCGCTAAGGCGAGGTTGGTCTACGACTATCTCGATCAGACCGAGTTCTATCATTCACCGGTGGCAAGAGAGGATCGCTCGCGGATGAACATCCCGTTCACCTTGCGCAACGCCGCGCTCGACGGGGAGTTTCTGAAGCAGGCCGAGCGCCACGGCCTGACCCAGCTCAAGGGGCACCGTTCCGTCGGGGGCATGCGCGCCTCGCTGTACAACGCGATGCCGATCGAGGGCGTGCACGCGCTGGTCGCGTTCATGCGCGAGTTCGAGCGCAATCATGGTTGAGCCGTTTCGCATCCTGACGCTCAATCAGATTTCGAGCGCAGGGCTCAGGCGGTTCCCGGCCGGGCGCTATAGCGTGGGAGCGCAGACCGAGCAGCCCGATGCGATCCTCGTGCGCTCGCACGACATGCACGAGATGGACATCTCCGCCAGCGTGAGGGCGATCGGGCGCGCGGGAGCCGGCACGAACAACATACCGGTCGCGAAAATGAGCCGGCGCGGGACGCCGGTATTCAACGCGCCGGGGGCCAATGCCAATGCGGTCAAGGAACTGGTGATTGCCGGACTCCTGATCGCCGCGCGCAATCTCGTGCCGGCGCTGAAATTCGTCGAGGGCCTCGAGGGCGACGACCGAACGCTCGACCGGCTGGTCGAAGACGGCAAGAAGCAGTTCTCCGGCAGCGAGTTGCCGAAGCACACCCTGGGCGTGGTGGGCCTGGGCAAGATCGGCAGCCTGGTCGCGGACGCCGCGATCAAGCTGGGCATGAACGTGCTGGGTTATGACCCCGAAATCACGGTGGACGCCGCCTGGAGCCTGCCCTCCCAGGTCAGGAAGGCCCACAGCATCGAGGAAGTGCTCAAGAACTGCGAGTACGTGACCCTGCACGTGCCGCTGCTCGACGTAACGCGCAACCTCATCAATTCCGAGCGCATGAAGGTGATGAAAAACGGCGCGATCCTGCTCAACTTCTCGCGTGACGGCATTGTCGACAACGACGCCGTGCTGGAAGGACTCGACTCCAGGCGCCTGCGGTACTACGTGTGCGATTTTCCGGCGAAGAAGCTGCTCGGACAAGCGCATGTCGTTGCGTTGCCGCACCTGGGCGCCTCCACGCGGGAGGCGGAAGAGAACTGCGCCGCGATGGTCGTCGACCAGGTGCGCGATTTTCTCGAGAACGGTAACATTCTGAATGCCGTCAACTTTCCCGAAGTGGTGATGGGGCGCGAATCGCCCTTCCGCATCGGCATTGCCAATGCGAACGTGCCGAATATGGTGGGACAGATTTCGACGGCGATGGCGCGGGCCGGACTGAATATCCATAACATGCTCAACAAGTCGAAAGGGGAGATGGCTTACACCCTGGTCGATGTGGATAGCGCGGTGCCGGGAGACGTGATTTTGCGAATTGCGAAGATCGAAGGCGTGCTTTCCGTGCATTATCTGCCGCTGGACGATCAATGACGGCGAACCGTAATCAGTGAGCGGGCGGAGACGAGTCTTGTGGCGGCCAGCCGATGTTCCATTCGCCGCTCGCCGCTTGCCGCTCACCACCAGGCATGAGCGATAAGCTGAAACCGATACGCGAGCGGATCGACGGGCTCGACGACCGCCTGGTGAAGCTGCTGTCGGCGCGTGCCCGGCTGGCGCAGCGCATCGGCAGGCTCAAGCAGGGCGGGGCCTATCGCCCGGAACGCGAGGCGCAGGTGCTGCGCCGGGTGAAAGACCTGAATCGTGGTCCGCTTTCCGGCGCGACGCTCGCTCGGCTTTTTACGGAGATCATGTCGGCGTGCCGCGCGCTCGAGGACCAGTTGACGGTCGCCTATCTCGGGCCGCAGGGCACGTTCAGCCAGGAGGCCGTCATCAAGCACTTCGGCGGGCTCACCGCGACGCGCCCGTGCGCATCGATCGACGAGGTATTCCGACAGGTCGAGACCGGTGCCGCCGGTTACGCCATGGTGCCGGTCGAAAACTCGACGGAGGGCGCAGTCGGTCGCACGCTCGATCTGCTGCTGACCACGTCCGCCAAGGTGTGCGGTGAAGTGATGCTGCCCGTGCGGCAGTGTCTGATGGCGAAAGTGAAGCGGCGCGATGCAATCCGCAAGATCTATTCGCACACCCAGAGCCTCGCGCAATGCCAGCAGTGGCTGGCGCGCCATCTGCCGCAGGTCGAGACGATCGCCGTGGTGAGCAACGCCGAGGCGGCGCGGCTGGCGAGCCGGGAACGCCACGCTGCGGCGATCGCGGCAAAAACCGCGGCGGCACTCTACGGGCTCCATCTGCTCGCGCGCAATATCGAGGACGAACCGAACAACACCACGCGCTTTCTGGTGCTCGGCGAACACGAGGCGGCGCCCTCCGGCCGTGACAAGACTTCGCTCATCCTGTCCACGCGCAACGTTCCGGGGGCGATGCACGATCTGCTGACGCCGCTCGCGGTCAATGAGGTGAGCATGACCAGGCTGGAGTCACGACCGGCGCGCACCGGCCTGTGGGAATACGTGTTCTACGTCGACATCGAAGGCCACCACCAGGATGCCAACGTCGCGCGCGCTCTCGCCGAGCTCAAGCGCAAGGCATCGTTTCTCAAGAATCTGGGCTCGTATCCCGCGGCAGTTGCTTAGCGTGAATGGTGAATGGTGAATCGATAAGAGCCCGCCGCGTTTTACCATTCACAATTCACCATTTACCATTTACTTTTCCATGAACGTTCACTCTTCCATGGACATTTGCGATCTCGCTCCACCTTATATCCGCGCCATTGCACCGTATCAGCCGGGTAAGCCCATTTCCGAGCTTGCGCGCGAAATGGGGCTCAGGGAAGAGGCCATCATCAAGCTTGCGTCGAACGAAAATCCCCTGGGGGTGAGCCCGCGGGCGCGGCGTGCGATACAGGACGTGCTGGACGGGCTGGCGCGTTACCCGGACGGCAACGGCTTTGAGTTAAAGCAGGCGCTTAGCGCGCGTTACGGCGTGGCGCAAGAGAGCATCGTGCTTGGCAATGGCTCCAATGACGTGCTCGAGCTTGCGGCGCGGGCCTTTCTGACGCCCCGGGACAGCGCCGTCTACTCGCAGCACGCGTTCGCGGTCTACCCCCTGGTGGTGCAGGCGATCGGCGCCGCCGGCATCGAAGTGCCGGCCAGGGATTTCGGGCACGATCCGGACGCGATGCTGCGCGCGGTGCGGGCGAATACGCGTCTTGTGTTCATCGCCAATCCCAACAATCCTACGGGAACCATGATCCGCGCGGCGCGGCTCGAAGCATTTCTCTCGGCGCTGCCGCAGCAGATGCTGGTCGTGCTGGATGAAGCCTACAACGAGTACGTGGCGCCGGAACTCAGAGCGGACAGCCTGGCCTGGCTCGCGCGCTTTCCCAACCTCGTGCTGACGCGCACTTTTTCCAAGGTCTATGGGCTGGCGGGGCTGCGCGTCGGTTGTGCATTCGCAGCCCCGGACGTGGCCGATCTGATGAATCGCGTGCGCCAACCGTTCAATGTGAACAGCGTTTCACTGGCGGCGGCCGCCGCAGCCCTCGGCGACGCGGATTTCGTGCGCCGGAGCTTTGAACTCAACCTGGTCGGCATGAAACAGGTTACCGACGGGCTCACGCGCCTTGGTCTCGACTACATCCGGTCCCACGGCAATTTTGTGAGCTTCAAGGTCGAGGATGCCCCGGGGGTGTACGACAGGCTGCTCAGGCTCGGCGTCATCGTGCGGCCGATCGCAAGTTACGGCATGCCGGATTACCTGCGCGTCACCATCGGACTGGAATCGGAAAACGCGAGATTCCTCGAGTGTCTCGAGCAGGCGCTCGCCGTCTGAACGTAGAACCTATCTCAACATGCCGGCTAAAGTCAAAATCGGCAAGCTGGTCGTGATCGGCGTCGGTCTCATCGGCGGCTCGTTCGCGCTCGCGCTGAAAAAAGCGCGGGCGGTCCGGCACGTGGTGGGAGTCGGACGAACGCGCCGCAATCTTGCCCTTGCGCTGGGCCGCGGTATCGTCGACGAAGTGGTCGCCGATCCGGGACGCGCCGTCCGCGATGCGGATTTCGTCCTGGTCGCCACCCCAGTCGGGCAGATGGCCGAAGTGATGGCGCGCATTGCGCCGGACCTGCCGCCGCATGCGGTCATAACCGACGGCGGCAGCACCAAGCAGGATGTCATCGCGCACGCGCGACGCTGCCTCGGCGAGCACTATGTGCGATTCGTGCCGGCCCATCCCATCGCCGGCACTGAAACCAGCGGACCGGCGGCGGCGCACCCGGCTCTCTACCGTGGCAAGAGCGTGATCCTCACACCGCAACCCGAAACCGGCGCACGCGCTCTGCGCATCGCGCGTGCGGTGTGGCAGCAGTGCGGTGCGCGGGTGGTGCGGCTTGACGCGCGCGAACACGACGCAATTTTTGCGGCGGTCAGCCATTTGCCGCACGTGGTTGCGTTTGCGCTGGTCAACGCGCTGGCGCGGCGTCCCGATGCGCGAAAGCTGTTTGGTTTTTCCGGCGGCGGGTTGCGCGATACCGTGCGCATTGCCGGGAGTTCCCCTGAAATGTGGCGGGACATCTGTCTTGCCAATCGCGAGGCGTTGCTCGCAGCGCTGGAGGGTTACGCGGCGGAGCTTGGGCGCGTGCGGGCCGCGATCGAACGCGGCGATGGCGCCGCGCTGGGAGCGATGTTCGAAAATGCGCGGGCGGCGCGCAGCAGATGGCTGCTGGGCAAGCGGCGGTAGGAGGAGGCGTTATGGATCATCTCGATCTCGCTCCCATCCGACGGGTTCGCGGCACGGTCAGGCTGCCCGGCTCGAAAAGCATATCCAACCGAATATTGCTGCTTGCTGCCCTGGCGCGGGGTGACACCCGGGTTCAGGACCTGCTCGAGTCCGATGATACCCGTTACATGCTGGAGGCCCTGAGCAAACTGGGCATCACCTGCGAGACTGAAGGCGCGCGCTCGGTCAGAGTGCGCGGGGCGGCCGGCGCATTTCCGGTGAAGCAGGCGGAACTCTTTCTCGGCAATGCTGGCACCGTGTTCCGGCCGTTGACCGCGGTGCTCGCGCTGGCGGGCGGCGATTATCGCCTGTCCGGAGTGCCGCGCATGCATGAGCGGCCAATCGGGGACCTGGTGGACGCGCTGCGCCGGCTCGGGGCTGATATCGAATATCAGGGCCGGCGCGGCTACCCGCCATTGGCTATCCGGCCCGCGCCCATCCAGTCAGGCGGCGCGGTAAGCGTGCGCGGCGACATCTCGAGCCAGTTTCTCACGGCGTTGCTGATCGCACTGCCGCTCACGCGCGCGAAAACAGTGGTTAGCGTGGAAGGGGAATTGATTTCGAAACCTTATGTCGAGATCACGCTTAACACCATGCGCCGCTTCGGTGTCGACGTCGCGCGGGAGGGATGGTCGACGTTCACCGTTCCGCAAACATCCGGCTATGTGAGTCCGGGTGAAATCTTCGTCGAGGGGGATGCCTCTTCCGCCTCGTATTTTCTTGCGGCGGGCGCCATCAGCGGATTGAGCGGCGGCGGACCGGTACGGGTGGAAGGCGTGGGACGCGCCAGCATTCAGGGTGACGTACGGTTTACCGAGATTCTTGAGCGCATGGGAGCCAAGATCGCCTTGGGCGAGAACTGGATCGAAGCGGGCGCGGGAGAAGAGGCGGCCAGGCGCGGCAAGCTCAACGCGCTCAACGCGGACTTGAACCACATACCCGATGCGGCGATGACCGTGGCGGTCACCGCGCTGTTTGCCGATGGGCCGTCCACGCTCCTGAACATCGGCAGCTGGCGCGTGAAGGAGACCGATCGCATTGCCGCGATGGCAAAGGAACTCCGCAAGCTCGGGGCGGCGGTCGAAGAGGGGGCGGATTATCTGCGTATCACGCCACCTCGATCCTCAATGCTCAATCCTGGGGTTTCGATCGACACCTACGATGATCACCGCATGGCGATGTGTTTTTCGCTGGCGGCACTCGGCGGGATCACGGTGCGAATCAACGACCCGGCTTGTGTTGCCAAGACCTTTCCCGAGTACTTCGACGTCCTCGCCAGCATTTCAGAGCATTGAGTCGTGAAGAGCAATCGGCCGCCCGTCATCGCCATCGACGGTCCTTCGGCATCCGGCAAAGGCACGGTCGCCCAGGAGGTCGCCCGGGCGCTCAAGTTCCACCACCTCGACAGTGGGGCGCTCTACCGTCTGGTAGCATTGGCGACCATCGAGGCGGGCATCGATCTCGAAAGCGAGTTAAGAGTATATAATATTACACTGAATATAAAAGCAAGTTTTCATTCTGGCGCGACCTGGCTGGGCACGCGTGACGTGACCGACTCGATCCGAACCGAGGCGGTCAGCGCGGCGGCCTCGAAGGTGGCGGCGCTGCCGAAGGTAAGAGAGGCATTGCTCGGGCGCCAACGCGCATTCCGCCAGCCGCCGGGCCTGGTGGCCGACGGGCGTGATATGGGGTCCGTCGTTTTCCCTGATGCCGCGCTCAAGGTGTTCCTCACGGCAACCCCCGAAGAACGCGCCCAGCGGCGATATAAGCAGTTGATGGAAAAAGGAATGAGTGCTAACATGGCCCTCCTCTTGCAGGACATCCATGAGCGCGATGCGCGTGACAGCGTGCGGGCTGTGGCTCCTCTGCAAAAATGCGCCGACGCCGTTGAGATCGACACGACCGCAATGACGGTGGCCGAGGCGGTGTCAAAGGTACTGGCGCAGTACGCGCAAGCGTTACGGGCACCATGAGTCGACTTGACTCGTGGTTTTTTTAACTCACCCCGTCGTGCAGGCGGGTTTCCTAACACATTGAATCTGAATGATGAAAACTTCTATCCCGGCATCAGGGTCTGCTGAAAATTTCGCTGCGTTATTCGAGGAAAGCCTCTCCCGCAAGGAAATGCGGGTCGGTGAGGTGATCACCGCCGAGGTGGTGCGGGTCGATGAGAACTTTGTGGTGGTCAACGCCGGGCTCAAGTCAGAAAGCTATATTGCCGCAGATGAATTCCGGAATGAGCGGGGCGAGCTCGAAGCCAAGCCCGGTGATTTCATCAGTGTAGCCATCGAATCGCTCGAGAACGGTTACGGCGAGACGAGACTCTCGCGCGACAAAGCCAAGCGGCTCGCGGCGTGGCACGATCTCGAGGAAGCCCTCGAGAAGGGAACGATGGTTAGCGGGACCATCAACGGCAAGGTCAAGGGCGGCCTTACGGTTACCGTCAATGGCATCCGGGCCTTCCTCCCCGGTTCGCTGGTCGACATCCGGCCAGTCAAGGACACCACGCCTTACGAAAACAAGCAGATGGAGTTCAAGGTCATCAAGCTTGATCGCAAGCGCAACAACGTCGTGGTCTCCCGCCGCGCGGTGCTCGAAGAGACCCAGGGCGAAGAGCGGCAGAAGCTGCTCGAGAGCCTGCAGGAAGGGGCGGTGGTCAAGGGCATCGTCAAGAACATCACCGACTACGGCGCCTTCGTGGATCTGGGCGGAATCGACGGCCTGCTGCACATTACCGATCTCGCGTGGCGCCGGGTCAAGCACCCCTCGGAAATCCTCTCGGTCGGTGACGAAGTGGAAGCGAAGGTGCTCAAGTTCGATCAGGAAAAAAATCGGGTTTCGCTGGGCCTGAAACAGCTTGGCGAAGATCCATGGGTGGGACTCTCGCGCCGCTATCCGCCCGGAACCCGGTTGTTCGGCAAGGTCAGCAATCTCACCGACTACGGTGCGTTCGTCGAAATCGAGGCGGGCATCGAAGGACTGGTGCATGTATCGGAGATGGACTGGACCAACAAAAACGTGCATCCGTCCAAGGTGGTGCAGCTGGGTGATGAAGTCGAGGTCATGGTGCTGGAAATCGACGAGGATCGCCGCCGCATTTCGCTCGGGATGAAGCAGTGCATGCCGAACCCGTGGGAAGAGTTCGCCATGAACCACCGGAAGGGCGACCGGGTGAAGGGGCAGATCAAGTCGATCACCGACTTCGGCATTTTCATCGGGCTGCCCGGCGGCATCGACGGCCTGGTTCATCTTTCCGACCTGTCCTGGACGCTGCCGGGGGAAGAGGCCGTTCGCAATTACCGCAAGGGCGAAGAGACCGAGGCGATGGTGCTCTCGATCGACGTCGAGCGCGAGCGCATTTCGCTTGGCATCAAGCAGATCGAGGGCGACCCGTTCACGAGCTATATTTCGGCTCACGAGAAAAATTCGGTCGTGACCGGCGCCGTCAGGTCGATCGACGCCAAAGGGGCGGTCATCCAGCTCGATGGCGAGGTCGAAGGCTACTTGCGGGCCTCCGAGGTGGCGCGCGACCGGGTCGAGGATATCCGCACGCGGGTCAAGGAAGGCGATTCCGTGACGGCGATGATCATCAACATCGATCGCAAGAATCGCACGATCAACCTCTCGATCAAGGCGAAGGACATGGCGGACGAAGCCGAAGCGATGCAGAAACTCGCTTCGGACAAGCAGGCAAGCGCCGGCACGACCAATCTGGGTGCATTGCTCAAGGCCAAGCTCGATGTAGCCAAGACTGAACAATAAAGGAACACCATGACCAAGTCGGAGTTGATCGCAAAACTCGCGGCGCGCTATCCGCAGTTGGTGGCGAAAGATGCCGAACTCGCGGTAAAGATGATACTGGACGCGATGGCGAAAAGCCTCGCTCAGGGCCAGCGCATCGAAATCAGGGGGTTCGGCAGTTTCGGCCTGAATTACCGGCCGCCGCGGACCGGGCGCAATCCGAAGTCGGGGGAGAAGGTGCAGGTGCCCGCGAAATACGTGCCGCACTTCAAGGCAGGAAAGGAATTGCGCGAACGCGTCGACTTCAAGAAACAATAACGACAAACTTAGGCATCGTTTGTCTGCGGCGGCATTATCGAAAGATCATGCCGTTTTTTTTGGGGGGCCTTCGTTCCCGCTTTTTCTTGCCCGCGGGCCGCGCGGCTGACAGCCGCCGCGCATTACTTTAAGCTCCGGTTATGCGTTATCTCCTCTGGTTGCTCAAGTTCGCGCTGTTCGTCCTGATCCTGAGTTTCGCCGTGAAGAACACCGAAACGGTGTCGGTGCGCTACTACCTGGGCCAGGAATGGCAGGCGCCACTGGTGCTCGTGCTGCTCACGTTTTTCTGCCTGGGGGTGGCGGTCGGCATCATCGCGAGCCTCACCCATCTGTTCCGGCAGCGGCGCGAAATCGCGGCGCTGCGACGCGAGTTGCGACTGCAAGGGCACGCTGGCGGCGAAACCGCGCCGGCCAAGGCCCCGGATACGGCGTGAGACCGCGCGACATCGGGGCGCATCGTCATGGACATTGAATATTGGTGGCTGCTCGCGCTGCCGCTGTTTTTCGCACTGGGGTGGCTCGCGGCGCGCATTGACATCAAGCAGCTGCTGTCCGAATCGCGGGCGCTGCCGGTGTCCTACTTCAAGGGCCTCAATTTCCTGCTCAACGAGCAGCCTGACAAGGCGATCGAGGCCTTCATCGAGGTGGTGAAAGTCGACCCGCAAACGATCGAACTGCACTTTGCGCTGGGCAGCCTGTTTCGCCGGCGCGGCGAGGTCGAGCGCGCGATCCGCATGCACCAGAACCTGGTCGAACGGCCGGATCTGGAGCAGGAGAAGAGGCTGTATGCGTTGTTCGAGCTCGCGCAGGACTATCTCAAGGCGGGGCTCCTCGACCGCGCCGAAGAACTGTTCACGAAGCTCGCGGACTCGGTGCACGCCGAACCCGCGCTCAGGTTTCTCCTCGATATATACGAACAGGAAAAGGACTGGCAGAAGGCGATCGACGTTGCCGGGAAGCTCGAGGCGGTCACCGGCCGATCGCACCAGAAGGAGATAGCGAACTTTTATTGTGAACTGGCGAGCAACGAAATCATCCACTCGCGCCCGGACGCGGTGCGCCCGCATCTTGCCGAGGCGCTCGCGCATCACCGCCTGTGCGTGCGCGCCAATCTGCTGCTGGGCGACCTGGAGACGAGCCTTGGCAACACGGAAGCCGCGATAGAGGCGTGGAAGCGCATCGAGAGCCAGAATCCCGCATATCTCGCGCTGGTGGCCGAAAAGCTGCTCGCGGCGTTCACGCGGTCGGATCGGCTCGAAGAAGGGCTCAATCTGTTACGGGGTTATCTCGCCAAGTATTCGTCGCTCGACCTGCTTAACACGGTGTTTCAGGGCACGCTCGAGAAAAGCGGAGCCGAGGACGCCTACCGGCTGGTGCGCGACGAGCTGCGGCGCAACCCGACGCTGCTCGGGCTGGACAAGCTGCTCGAAGCCCAGTTGCTGGAAGCGCCGATCGAACGCCGCCGCGACCTGGAACTGATCAAGGAACTGGTACATCAGCATACGCGCGGGCTTGCCATGTACAAGTGCGATAATTGCGGCTTCCGCGCGCGGCAGTTCTACTGGCATTGCCCGGCATGCGCCGCGTGGGAAACCTATACGCCGCGCCGTACTGAAGAGAAGGGGTTGCCCGCGTGAGCGGTCCAAGGGGGGGGAGGTGAAGAACCCGCGCGTCATTGTTGCGCTCGACTACGCCGATGCGAAGAGTGCGCTCGCGCTCGTCGACCGGCTTGATCCCGCGACATGCCGCGTGAAGATCGGCAAGGAGCTCTTTACCGCGGCCGGGCCGGGGCTGGTGGAAACCCTGGTGCGGCGTGGCTTCGCCGTATTCCTCGACCTGAAGTATCACGACATTCCCCACACGGTAGCGAACGCCTGCCGCGCGGCGGCGGCGCTCGGGGTGTGGATGCTCAACGTGCACGCGCTGGGCGGGCGCGCCATGCTGCATGCGGCGCGCGCAGCGCTTGCCCATGAAAAGCGCCCGCCGAAGCTGATTGCCGTGACGGTGCTCACCAGCCTCACCGCGGGAGAGTTGTCGGAATTGGGCATTGCAGCCAGCCCGCTGGAGAGCGCCGCACGGCTGGCGCGACTCGCCCGCGCGTGCGGGTTGGACGGCGTGGTATGTTCCGCTCACGAGGCGGCGGGGCTCCGGCGGGAATTCGGCGAGGGATTCTGTCTGGTCACGCCGGGCATCCGTCTGGCGCAATCCGCGCAGGATGACCAGAGCCGCGTGATGACGCCGCGTGCGGCGATTGACAGCGGTGCCGACTATCTCGTGATCGGCCGGCCGATCACGCTCGCGCGCGA
>JACQOK010000287.1 GCA_016202565.1 Betaproteobacteria bacterium
CCGCAGGGCGATTTTCAGTATGTTAAGCATGGAGTGCCACCGGCTTGGGTGAGGGTTGCTGAATGCGGCCATCTTCGAGCATGAAGGTGACTTCGGCCTCGCCCATGATCTTGGGATCGTGCGTCGAGAACACGAACGTGGTGCCGAACTCGTCGCGCATGTCCTTCATCAGCTCGAGGATGTGGTACGCCGTATCGTGGTCGAGATTGGCGGTCGGCTCGTCAGCCAACACCAGTTGGGCGTTGGTCGCGAGCGCCCGGGCAACCGCCACACGTTGCTTCTGACCTCCCGAAATCTGGTCCGGCCGCTTCTTCTCCTGCCCCGACATGCCCACCGCCTCGATCAGCCGCATGACCTGCTCGCGCCGTTTTTTCTCGGGCCAGTCCTGCACCATGATGAGCGGGTACTCGATGTTCTCGAATACGGTGAGAACCGGGATCAGGTTGAAGTCCTGGAAGACAAAGCCGATGTGCTCGCCCCGAAACTCTGCTGCCGCGCGCCGGTCGAGCGTGCTCACGTCGGTGTTCATTACGGTCAGTTGTCCGCTGGTCGGGTGATCGAGGCAGCCGATCATGTTGAGCAGCGTGCTCTTGCCGCTGCCCGAAGGGCCGACGAAGACGACGAACGACTTCGGCTCGATCGCGAAATCGACGCCTCTGATTGCGGGCACATCGACTTCGCCCGTGCGATAGGTTTTAACAAGACGTTCCGCCCGAATTAACTTCATAACTGCTCCATATCATTGCTCGTTGCTGCCGCGCGACTCAGACCAGTCTGCCCAATGCGCAGATGCGCGTATTGATGCAGATCAACTGCGCGGCGTGTGCGGTCGAGAATCCTGCCGCCTGCCTGCGGATCAACCTCGAAATACCTGCGAGTGATCTCCAATATGCGCTGCATTTGCTCCATCATTGATTGCTCCGCTGATTCAAATAACCCGACGTCCAGCGAGAAAACCACTGCGAATACGCCACCTTGTCCAACGTAACCCAGAATAGATGATCGTGATCGCCTACTGGTATGATCGCGATCATATGACCGCACATGTCTCGCACCGCATGGACTGGCAAGAGCTGATCGCATCCGAGCCCGCGTTGGCAACCATTCCGCTCAGGTTGCGGGCGGTTGCGGATCACCTGGAATTCGAGGCGGGTGAAACGCTATTCCGACTCGGTGACCGACTGAAAGGGGTGTTCTGCGTTGTCGCTGGAGAAGTTCGGTTGATTCGGCGCGCTCGGAATGGGACAGAGATCGTCTTGCAGCGCGCGCGTGGAGGGTTCTTTGCAGAAGCAAGCATCGGTACAGGGAAGTATCACTGCGATGCCGTTGCCGCCGAAACGAGTGCAGTATTGCGGATCCCCGCCCAAGCTTTTCGTGCCGCGCTTGCCACGGATGTGAGGTTTCGCGATGCGTGGATGGCCCATCTTGCCCACGAGGTGCTCACGTTGCGCGCCCAGTGCGAGCGGTTGGGCCTGAAGACTGCGGCGCAACGAATCGTTCACTACATCGAGTCGGAAGGTGCAGACGGAATGGTTACATTGACCGAATCGCGCAAGGCATGGGCCGCCGAGTTGGGCCTGACCCATGAGGCTCTGTATCGCACATTACGGCAGCTGCAAGCCGACGGCACGCTCCATGTCGACGCCAACCGGATCACCCTCAGCCACCGGAAAGGCGCGGGTCGCTGGTAACAACTTTTGGACCCCCTTGTTACCGCACCGTTTTCCGCCTGCATGTTGGTTCGAGGAGGTAGCGGCGGTTGAGGTCCACCAGCAGGCGGCCCTTGAGGAAGCGGCGGCCGATCAGCAGCGGTTTGCTGAGGCCGTCGCGATCGACGAGGTTCACCTCGGTCACCCGATAGACGGTCCCGATGCAGACGCCGAGCGTGACCGTGGGGCGCGCTTCGTCGGTACCCAGGGCGCTCTTGATCCGCGCAATCCGTACCAGCGGCCGCTCGATATGCACGCTGCGCCCGTTATCGCCCGCAACGTCGAAAGCCACCCACTCTTTCCCGTCGCGCTCGAACTGCCGCAGGTTCACGGCATGGAGAGAGGAGGTGCGCGCCCCCGAGTCGAGCTTGGCCTCCAGCACGATATCGCCCGGCGAAAGGCGCGCGCGCTCGAGCCACCCTGCAACAGGCGCGGCGTCGGGCGGCGCCGCGTAGGCAGCACACGCCGCTGAAAGTAACAAGACGAGCGCCACACACGCTGAAGCCACGCTGCGCACGCTGTTCATAGTGTCCATGGTGATCGACTATCGCCGGGGCCTACTCACCAAGAACAATCGGCGCCTGCTGCACGACGGCCCTTGCTTCATCGGATGCCGGGCCGGTGCTGGGCCCGGCGTGCGCAAAGCGTTCGCGCGCGAAGGCAACGCGGTCGGCCACGGTCCGCAGCCTGGGCAGCTCACGCTCCGCGATCTCGAGACGCGTCCCGAGCCCGGCCTGGTTCGCGATCTGAATCGCCAGTCCCGGCCGCGCGTTCAACTCGAGGATGAGCGGCCCCTTGTCACGGTCGAGCACGATGTCGATGCCCTGGTAACCGAGGCCGGTCAGCTCGTAGCTGCGCGCCGCCAGTTCGATCAGCGTGTCCCAATGCGGGATCTGCACGCCGGAGACCGGGTTTCCCGTGTCCGGATGTTCCGAGACGATTTCGGTGCGCCACACCGCCGTCAGCGTCCTGCCGGTCGCCATATCGACGCCGGTGCCGATCGCGCCCTGATGGAGATTGGCTTTGCCGCCGGAGAGCCGCGTCGGCAAACGCACCATGGCCATTACCGGCACACCGCGGAACACGATGATTCTGACATCCGGTACCCCGCGATACGTGATGGCTTCGAAGACCGGGTCGAAGTTGACGCGATACTCGATCAGCGCCTTGTCGGTTTGTCCGCCCAGGCTGTACACACCGGACAGGATGTTCGAGACGTGGAAACACATCTCGTGGTCGTCGAGCAGGCTGCCATCCGCGGCCCGATACAGTGTGCGCGAGCGCCCGGTCACCACGATGATGCCGTCGCCCTGGCTGCCGCGCGCGGGCTTCACGACGAAGTCCCGGAATTTGGCGAGCAGTTGCGGCAAAGCGCGCACCTGTTGCTGGATTTCGATCACGCCGTAGAGCTCCGGCACCGCCACGCCGGCCTTCGCAGCAAGCTGTTTGGTGAGTATCTTGTCGTCGACCAGCGGATAGCAGTTACGCGGGTTGTGCGGCAGCGTGTACTCCGCATTGCGCCGGTTGATGCCCATCACGCCCTTGGCCCTGAGCAGGGCGCTCGTGCGGAACCAGTTCATCATCGCGCCAGGACCCGGAAGCGGTAGAGTTCGGTGAGCCGGTAACCGCTGTAGCGGCCGATCAACAGCGTCACCGCCAGCACGGCGAGCAGCAGCTCCGGGAACACGAAGAACAGGTGCTCGACGATGCGCAGGTTCATGACGAGATAGCACAACGTCCCGACCACAAGCGAGCCCAGGCCCTGCTCGAGCGCCTCGCGCGCGCCGCGCTCCTCCCATACCACCGTCATGCGCTCGATCGTCATGGTCATGATCACGATCGGAAACAGGCCGATAGACAGGCCGCGCTCCAGCCCGAGCTTGAACGAGAGCACCGTCAGCATGGCGATAATGAGGATCACCACGATGACCACTGCAGCGAGCCGCGGCACCAGCAGCAGCTTGAGTTGCTCGAGGTAGAACCGCGCCGCCAATCCCAATCCGACTACGGTACAGAAGAACAGGATGCCCCACGCGAGCCCGGTCTGCCGGAAGGCGAGCGCGATCAGCACCGGCATGAACGTGCCAAACGTCTTCAAGCCCACGATGTTGCGCAGAACCACCAGCAGCAGGATGCCTACCGGGATCACCAGCAGGGTGCGGAACAGGGCCTGCGACTGCAAGGGCAGCCCGAACAGCGAGAACTCAACCAGTTTTCTTTCCAGCGCACGCTGCTGGCTGAGCGCCGTCCGGGTTGCGAGCTCGTAGGAGCGGCTCGTGGCAATGGTGTAGTGCAACTCCGAGCCACCCGTGATCTCCGCGAAGGGCACGCTGCCTCGCCACCACGCGAGCAATTGATGCGGCGGCGCGCGATGTGATTCATTGATGTAAAGCTCCTGCCAGCGCCCGTCCGCGTAGAATTCGAGCCAGTGCGTGAACTGCGCATCGCGCCGCTCAGGGGCGAGCGCAATGCCGTTCACCACTCTGGCCGGTATGGCGGCGAATTGGATGAGCTGCGCCGCCACCATAGCGATGCGGCGCGGCGTCGGCTGCGGGCCGAGCAGAAACGCTGCTTCCCCGCCCCGTGGCGCCTCCTTGAGCCATTTCACGATGAGGGAGGCGAGCGTCGCGGCATCAGACGAGCGTTGCCGGGCTGCGCCGACCACGCCCTCCGCTGCAATGCGCTGTGCGCCCTCGAGTTCCGGCGGCTGTAGAACGGGTGTAGGGGCGCGACTCACCTCGTCCCGCACTCGCGCCGGCTGGATGACGGCGCGGTAGTAGACAGCCTGCGTCCCGCGCGCCTCGCGGATTGAATAGGCCGCGCGCATGCCGTGGCCAGGCTGCGGCTCGGTGACGATGCCATAGCCGGGCGACACAAAGCTTTGGTCCACGATGGCGAGATCGCCTGTTCGGTACGGCACGAACAGGCTTGCTTTCACCGGTCCCCCCGCTGCTTCGAACTGGAGCTGGACCTCGACGCGCCACACATCGGTTCGCTCTTCGGGCTTCAAGGGAAAACCGAGCACGAAAAACTTGTGAAAAAACACTCCGATGCCGATGGCGGCGAGTATCCCCGCGAGTAGGTAGAGATGAACTCTTTTCATGTGTCCTCGAGCGGCCTGGCGGCGGCTTTTCCGCGTCCACGGCGCATTCCCGAGGATAGAGGAGGGAGGGATGGGTCAGTTTGATCTAGCGCAAGGGAAAAGGGTGAACGGCCCTGGCAGCAGGCCATGCACGCAACTTGCGCCGGCGCGTCAGCACTCGCCGCGGTGATAGGGCCGGCGGGAGGCTGAGCCGGTTTCCGATGCCGCTGTCCTTAACCCGCGATTGCGGAGGATGCGGTCGTCGTCGTGCAGGCAGGCTCGATGGTATCGGTACGCGAGGAATCGACCGCAAAGCGCTCGGCGAGGAAGCTGCGTCCCACGAGAAAGGGCAGCTTGAAGCCGGTCCGGTCGGTGAGATTGACCTCGGTCACCCGGTAGGTGTTGCCGAGGCAGACGCCGAGCAGAACGACGGGCCGGTCTTGCACGCCTCCAGCCGCTTTCTTGACGCGCGCCACGCGCTCCACCTTGCGCTCCAGACGCACCTTCCGGTTGTCTTTTCCCGCGACTTCGAAGGCCACCCAGTCACCGTCGTTACGCCGGATCCACCTGATGTCTGAAACACCCAGCGAAGAGGTGTCGGCACCGGTATCGAGCTTGGCCGGGACGACCAGCCCTTCATTGCCCAGTTTCACCGGCTCGATCCAACCGACAACGGTCGGCTCCGCTGCAGCGGGCATGGATGACCACGCACAGGCAGCGAGAAGCAGACATCCCAGCGGTTTACGGGTGCGCATGAGCCACTTCCCCCAATGAGTTCAACGTTCTGAATCAACCCCGACCCGCAATTCGACAGCGGCTACGGTTTTCAGTTCGCGCGGTTGCGCGATCATGGGCAAAGAGATAATAACGCCTCCGACGAGCCTCGGGTTGACGCTGCTCATCGGCCGCTGTTATGGGCGGCACCCGCCGAATCGGAGTCGCGTATCTGTCTATTTTGATGGCGAATCGTCGAGCAGCGCCGGCTCGAACGGGAGGAACCGCTACGCTCTGACCAGGTAATTGCGCATCATTCCCATGTCCTCGTGTTCGAGGATGTGGCAGTGATAGAGGTACAGGCCGGTGTGGTCCGTGAACTTCATGAGCAGTTTGACCCGTTCACCGGGCATGACCAGCACGACATCCTTCCATCCCTCGTCGAGGAACCCGGCGCCCAGACTGTCGCGGATCGCGGCGAATCGAGGATCGGCACGGCGCTCCAAAACCTGGAATTGCAGATTGTGGACGTGTATCGGATGGGCCATCATCATCATGCTGGCATCGTTGGCGAATTCCCAAACTTCGAGCGTATTCAACTTGACGATTTCGTTGTCCGCCACTTCGTCCATTTTTTCGAATGTGCGGCCGTTGAGACTGACTCGGCCCATCCCCATTGCGGGGCTGAACGTGCGCGGCGATCTATGGTTCACCGCATCTTCCAGCCGATAACGTGAAATATGGGAAAGCCTTGCCGGCAAGGCATGCGGTTTCGCGAGCTTGCGATCCACGCGAACCCTGAGCACCGGGAAGGCACTGCCGTTGGCCGTGGCCGCGCCGCCCATGCTCATCCCGGCGTTGAAAGGGAGGCTGCGCAGCGTGATCTGATCTCCGACACTGCGGTCGCTGAAGTTCATCCATAGTTCCACGCGCTCTGCGGGCGCGAGGGTGACATACGGGCGCTTGACCGGCCGCTCCAGGAGTCCGCCGTCGTTGCCGATGACGGTCAACGGCCGGCCGTCATCCCAGGCGAGTTTGTAGATGCGCGAATTGGACCCGTTCAGCAGCCGGATTCGGTAGGCGGTGGTGGCCACCGGTTGCACGAAATCCGGCTTCCCGTTGATGAGGACCCGGTCGCCGAGAAAGCCCTGCATGCGTTCCATCATGTTCCGGGCGTAGACGAGCTGATTGTTGTGGTCGAACAGGCGGTCTTGCAGCACCCACGCCAGATCGAATTCGCCGGAGGGGAGGGCGGCCGCCTGTTCTTCATCGTCGCTGACGATGAAAAGCCCGGCGAGCCCGCGGTATACCTGCTCGCCGGTGCGGCCATGCGGGTGCGGGTGAAACCAATAGGTGCCGGCCCGATTGTCGACCTGGAATTCATAAACGAAACGTTGGCCGGGGCGGATCGCGTACATCGGGTGGCCATCCATCTGGTGCGGGAGATGCAGGCCGTGCCAGTGGACGATACTGTCTTCGTTGAGATGGTTGGCGAAGTGAATGCGGAGTTTCTGCCCGTTACGGACACGGATCACCGGCAGCGCGGTGCCCGGCAGCATTTGAAAAGCAGCGGGATCGCCTTTGATGAGGCTGCCCTTGAACTGCCAGACGCGTGTCGAGGCGCCGGGAAGCAGCGGCAGCTCGCCCGGGGTTGCCGCGAGTTCAATTTCGACATCCGGCTTGAAGTCCGGATTGGCTTCTGACGCCGCGCCGTGTGCCATCTCTGCTGGGAACGCGGACTTTCCGGCTGCGAGCAGGGCACCGCCTGCGGCGATGGTTTGTATGAATTTTCTGCGGTCAACGTTGAGCATGCTTCTTACCATCCTCCTTTGATCAAAGTCACTTAAGGCTCACGACGTGGCCGCCCGGAAAATCAGGAAATACTGGTTCGGCAGGAAGGTGTGCTCCCGGGCGAGCGTGTAGCCGGCGCCCTTGAGTTCGGCTTTCACGCGGTCCGGCGCGATGCGCGCGCTCTTCGGCGGCCCATCCGGCGAATCCATGCGAAAATCAATGATCGCGATGCGGCCGCCCGGTTTGAGTGACTCGCGGAGTTTCCGGAAATAGCGTTCGCGATCGTCGATGTGGTGAAACACGTCCACCAGGAGGATCAGATCGGCTTTTTCGGGAAGACGAGGATCGTCCGGGGCGCCCGCCACCGCGGAAATGTTGTCGAGACCTTCGCGCTTCGCGCGCTCGGCGAGGTATTTCACCATGTCGGGTTCGGTATCGACGCCGTAAACGCGTCCTTTCGGCACCATGTGCGCGAACCGCGCCGCGAAGTACCCCGTGCCGGAGCCGATATCGGCGATGATGGCGTCGGGTTTAAGTGCGAGCGCCTGAATCACTTCATGGGGCTTCTGCCACGCATCGCGTTTCGGATCGTCAAAGACCTGCGCCCATTTTTCCGCGTCGCCAAAGCTGTGTTGATGGGTGTGGGGCGATTGTGCCGCAGCGGGTATCGCCAGCAGTCCGGTCCCGCCCAATAGAAGGACAACCGCTGTGATCAATGAGGTTCGAATCATTCCTGTGGCTCCGTACGTTGGTTGAAAACGGGGCGGGTTGCCCCGCCCCTTGTGAAGTTAATGGCTGTGGCCTTGGGTGGATTGCGCGGTGTGCTGGGACATCATGGGGCAGTTGCCGCCCATCATGCCCGGCCCCATACCGCCCTGATGCCCTTTGCCCATGGCACCGTGTGCGCCCGATGCCGTACCACCCTGGTGACCCTGGCCCATGGCGCCGTGCGAACCCGGTCCCATGCCACCTTGGTGCCCTTGGCCCATGGCGCCGTGGGAGCCCGGTCCCATGTCGCCGCCCATGGCACCGGGTTGCGCGTGCGCGGTTGCGACGCCCAAACCCAGGCCCATGGAAGCGACAATGCCGACAACTACTTTGTGTAACTTCTTCATACTCTGTCTCCGTCAAAAAGTTGAGTGATTATTTGCCTCCTCCGTCATTCGCACTCATTTACCTACTGGCGAAGCGCGGTTCTTGGCGGAAGCATTACAGCACCACGGTGGTAAATGCGCGATGTCAGGAACAGGGATTTTTGTATCGCAGGTTATCAATGACCGAGCTTGTTACATTGCGTTACAAAACTCTTGCATGATGTCAGGGGTTTTGGGCACCGACGCGCAGCGACTTATAATGCCGGGCATGTTGGCCGATCAGCGTGTGACTCGTATGGTTGGCTCGGATATTTCGACGAAAGAGATGCGATGACCCGATTCGAAGGAACCGATACCTACGTTGCGACCGATGACCTGATGATGGCGGTGAATGCCGCGATCACGCTCGAGCGGCCGCTCTTGATCAAGGGCGAACCGGGCACCGGGAAGACGATGCTGGCGATCGAGGTGGCGAAGGCGCTCGCCCGGCCGCTCTACGAGTGGCACATCAAGTCCACCACCAAGGCGCAGCACGGGCTCTACGAGTACGACGCGGTGTCGAGGCTGCGCGATTCGCAGTTGGGCGATCCCAAGGTGCAGGACATCCGTAACTACATCGTGCAGGGCATGCTATGGGGGGCGTTCGTGGCGGACAGCCCGGCGGTGCTGCTGATCGACGAGGTGGACAAGGCCGACATCGAGTTCCCCAACGATCTCCTGCGCGAGCTCGACCGCATGGAGTTCTATGTCTATGAAACGCAGCAGCTCGTCAAAGCGAGGCACCGGCCGCTGGTGGTGATCACCAGCAACAACGAAAAGGAGCTGCCTGACGCCTTTTTACGGCGCTGCTTCTTTCACTACATCCGGTTTCCCGATCACGAGACGATGGAAAGAATCGTGCGCGTGCACTATCCCGACATCAAGAAGCAGCTCCTGCGCGAGGCGCTCGAAGCGTTCTTCGAGGTTCGGGAGGTGCCCGGACTCAAGAAAAAGCCGTCGACCTCGGAACTGCTCGATTGGCTCAAGCTGCTCATGGCCGAGGACATCCCGGCCGAAGCGCTGCACAGCCAGGACAGTCACAAGATCATTCCGCCGCTGCACGGGGCGCTGCTCAAAAACGAACAGGACGTGCACCTGTTCGAGCGGCTGGTGTTCATGTCGCGGCGGAAGAGCTAGGTAACCGCCAAGACGCCAAGAGCGCCAAGAATATCCATGCCATTACGAACCGCACACCAATCACATCATGACAATGCGCTGTATGCGATCCTTCAACAAGCG
>JACQOK010000288.1 GCA_016202565.1 Betaproteobacteria bacterium
AGATCGAGGCGATCGTCTGCGAGACCGCCGGGGGCATCGTACACCGCCTGTGGGAGCCGCTCGCCGCCAAGCAGACCCCGCCCAATGCCTATGCGGCGAAGTTCAGCATTCCCTTTTGTGTCGCGCTGGGTTTCCTGACCGGGAAGGCGGGCCTCGAGTCCTTCACCGAGGAGGCCGCCGCCGATCCAAAGCTGCGCGCGCTCGCGGGCCGCGTCACCTACGCGATCGATCCCGATAATCCCTACCCCAACGAATTCACGGGCCACATGCGGGTGCGGATGCGCGACGGTCGAACGCTCGAGGCGCGCCAGCCGCATATCCGCGGCGGCGCGCACGAGCCGCTCTCACGCGTGGACATCGAAAACAAGTTTCGCGGCAACTGCGAGTTCGGCGGCTGGCCGCGCGAGCGCGCAGACAAGTTCCTCCAGTCCGTCTCGAAATTCTTCGACAGCCCGCTGAACCTCACCCCGCTTCGCGGATAAGACGCGTACTCCTTCCCAAAACAATACTCCCTTCCCACCCGTTCGTCCCGAGCGTACTTCGAGCCTCTCGACATAGCTTGAGACAGGCTTGTCGAGAAGGAAGTCGAGGGATGAACGCCGACGTCCGCGCAACGCAGCCTCTCTCGCGAACTCGACATCCGCTGGAACGCCAGCGCGGCGGCGGAGTCCTTGATCAGCCTGCTCCCGCTTGCGGCGTATGTAGGTATACCCATCGCGTTGCTCGTCGTGGTGTTTTGGTCGATGTTGGCCTTTTCGAAGGCGGCGTGATGCGGCATAACCATGGGCAGTGCAAGGTTTAAACAAGGACGCTAATGGTAACGGTAATGGCGATCACCCGCCGCGCACCTCAAAGGCCAGTTCCCGCAGCCGGTCCCAGCCCGCGGTCTTGGCATCTGCGCTCAAGCCGCGTCCTTTGAACGTCACCTTTCGCATCCGGAACGGGCTACCCTTTCTGCGTTGCGAGATCGCATGGCGCAAGCCCTGTTCGATGAGCGCGCTCACCGTCGTGCCTTCGCGCGAGGCGACCTTCTTCGCTTCTGCAAGCAGAGCATCGGGAATCTCAACGGTCGTTTTCATATAGCTTCCCATTTTTGCATTACAGTTACCCTTCCACTGTGCGATTAGCCTGGTATAAGGTCAAGATGCCGCTGTGAGTATGCATGGTAGCCGACGGCTTTGAAAGTATCGGATGACACGTCAGGTTCGTATCGCGCAGCACGTAGGGGTGGATGGTTGCAGAGCAGGTTGGTTGGCTGTTACGCATGATGGCGCTGGACTCGAACACCGCCTCTTTGCCAGCATCGCCGACTTGGCGAACGCGTTTCGCGATGCCGAAACGATACTGATCGACATTCCAATCGGACTGCCATGGGCAGACGTTCCGATTCGGCCATGCGACCGCTTGGCGCGGCGTGTACTGGGGAAAACGCGCAAATCGAGCGTTTTCCCTGTTCCGTGTCGGGAGGCGCTCGCGGCGTGCGATCTCGATCGCGCTCGCACGCTCAATAAGGCCTGCGTTGGCAGAAGCGTGGGCGCGCAGACATGGGGCATCAGTCCAAAGATCGCCGAGGTAGACGGGTTTCTGTTGGGCAACCGTGGTGACCATGCTGGCATTCGAGAGATTCATCCGGAGGTGTGTTTCTGGGCGCTTGCCGGCAGGCGGCCGATGATGCATGGCAAGACCACACGAGAAGGTCGTGAAGAGCGCCTGCGGGTCTTGCAGCGGTATGAGGCGAGCGCGGGCTCGTTCCTGAACGCTATCCTGTCAGCAACTTTGCGGAAGGATGTACAGCCGGACGACGTGCTCGATGCAACGGTCGCGTTTGTTACGGCTGAGGCACGTCATGGCGAACTGGCGTCACTTTCTGGGGAGCCATCACATGATGTGGTGGGCTTACCAATGGAAATGCTGTATCTAAAGGTTTGGTAGACGCCGAACCACCCCCATCCTACCCTTCCCCTTGATGGGGAAGGAACGTTCTTGGCTGCAAGCTTCGTGACACAGTAGGGTTGGAAACCCAGCAGCCCAGAGTAGAGTTAGAGACCCAGCAGTTGCGCCAGCCGCTCGCGGTGGTGGTCGCCGTCGCCGAAACTCAATTCCGCTGACTTGGCGTGGCGGGAGTAGAGCTGCAGGTCGTGCTCTTTCGTGAAGCCGATGGCGCCGTGGATCTGGTGGCTCAGGCTGCAGACGTGTTGATACGCCTCGCTCACCCAGGCCTTGGCCATGGAGACTTCCGCGGCAGCATCGAGTCTCTCGCCCAGCCGCCAGATCGCCTCGTAGGCGATGAAGCGCGCGCCCAGCACGTCCACCGCCATGTTGGCACAGTGGTGCTGAACGGCCTGAAAGCTGCCGATGGGCTTGCCGAACTGGGTCCGCTGCGTCGCGTATTCGAGCGTCATCTCCAGTACCCGCTGCGCGCCGCCGACCATTTCGGCGCACTTGGCCGCTGCGCCCCACTGGTGGATGGCGTCGACCATCGGCCAGCCCTGATCCGCTTCGCCCAGAACGCAGCGCTTGGGGATACGCACGCCGTTGAAGCGCACCTCGTACTGGTGATCTTTACCGATCGTCTCCAGCGGCTCGCACGCAATGCCGGGGCTGCGGGCGTCCACCAGGAAAAGTGTGATGCCGCGTTCGCCAGTGCCGCTGGTGCGCGCGACGACGAGCAGCACATCGGCCGCCGTAGCGTATGGGACAAAGAGCTTGGTGCCATCGAGAACGAAGTCATCGTGCTCAACCTTGGCCGAAAGCTCGACCGCTGAGGCCTCCCATCCGGCGCCCACCTCAGCCTCCGCGTAGCTCATGATTCGTTCGCCCGCAGCGATGGCGGGCAGGTACTCCGATTTCTGGGCGTCGCTGCCGAAGCGTGCGATGGGAAGCCCACAGAGCACGACGGTGGAGAAGAACGGTCCCGGCAGCCGGCAGCGGCCGTGCTCCTCGAGCAGCACGCACAATTCGAGAAATCCGCTCCCGACGCCGCCGTACTCCTCGGAAAAGGGAAGGCCCATCCACCCGAGTTCCGCCATCCGCTTCCAGTGTTCCGGCGCATAGCCTTTTTCGTCCTTCTCCATCGCGCGCACGTGGGCCGGCGGACATTCCTTTAGCAGGAAGTCCCGCGCGGCAGCCTGGATCAACTGCTGATCTTCGGTGAGGGTCAGGTCCATGCGATTACTAACTCTGCTGTGTCATGAAGCTTGGTGTGAATGTAGCCTGGATGGAATGAAATGGAATCCGGGACCGGGAGAAGCGGGAACGAAGGCCCCAAGAAAAAGCGGGAACGAAAGCCCGGCAAGGAGAAGCGGAAACGAAAACCGTGTTCCCGGAATCCGCTTCGCTCCTTCCAGGCTACGATACTGATCTTCGGTGAGCGTCAGGTCCATGCGATCAGTGGGGGGCGGGAATCTTGTCGGAGCGGCTCCATACTCCCGGCCGCTCCTCGCAGAAGAGCTGCACCAGAACACCGCCGGTGTGCTTAGGATGGATGAACCAGTCGCGCCACTTCGCGCCGTCGGTCTCGCCCTCGTGCAGGTTGATGGTTGGCACGCCGTGGTGCTCGGCCGCCGCCATCGCCTGCTCGTAGTCGCGCACTTCGAAGGTGACGTGCGCGATGCCGGCGCCGCGTTTGTCGAGGAAACGCTGGACAAATGATTCATTGCCCACGGGCGCGATCAGTTCCCAGTGCATCTGCGTGCCGGGGATGGTGAGCACCATCGTCGCCATGTCGGGATGCTCGCCCTCGCGCGTGCGATAGACCTCGCGCATGCCGACCGCCTGCTCGCACCAGCGCGCGAGCCCGTCGCGGTCCGGATGCGCCTGACCGATCTGCTCGATGGCGACGATGCCGAGATCCGGGCCGTCGAGGAGCGGTGGCTCAGCAGCGGGGCGCGGCTTGCCGTCATCGCCGCAGGTGGCGAGCACCGGCGGCGCGAAGATGCGGAGAGTCAGGCCGGTCGGGCCCTGCGGCGGGGCAAAGGCCGCGTCGATCCAGCGCGCGCCTTCCTGGAATGCGACGCCCAGCGCCTTCAAGTGCTTTTTCGCCGCCGCAAGATCGGTGACCTGGACCGCGACGTGATGCAGCCCCGGTCCTTTCAGCCCGTCGAGGAAAGCTTGGTAGCGTGAGTTCTGGCCGAGGGGCGCGAGCACCTCCCAACGCTGGCTCCAGCTTCCCGGCAGTTCGAGCAGCACGCCGCGGCAGCCTTCGTCGCGGCTTTCCCAGCTCCGTGTGCGCCGGAACCCGAACAGCCCCTCGAGGAGCGTCACCTGCTCGTCCAGATCGGGGACGACCTGGCCGATGTGGTCGATGCGATAGATGTTCAGCATGGAGATCTCCTCAGCTCGGATGGCCTTCGAGCAGGTCGTAGCCGCGGTTCACGAGTTCCTTCACGAGGCGCAGGTTGTAGCGGTTCATGGCGCCGATGCGATTGGCGAGTTCGGTGACCTGCTTGTCGAACTCCGCCTCCGGCCAGACGGCGTTCACCAGTCCGAGCTGGAGCGCCCGGGCCGCGTCGATTCTCGCGCCGGTGAAGAGCATCTCTTTCGCCCGCGCGCGTCCAACGCGCTCCGGCAGGCTTGTGAGACCGCCCCAGCCGGGGGCGCTGCCGCCGAACTCCGGCTGGTCGGGGTCGCCGTCCGCGGTGATCTTCGGGCGGTAGGGCGGGTGCGCGGAGAGCGTGATCTCCGGCAGGCCGAGCTGGGCGTCGTCGCGGGCGACGATGAAGTCGGCGGCGAGCGCCAGCTCGAGCGCGCCGCCCAGCACGTAGCCGTGCACGGCGGCGAACATCGGTATCTCCATGGCCGCGAGCCGCGCGAAAGTCTTCTGGCCGATGCGATTGCTCTCGACGCGGTCCTTCTTGGTCAGCGACTCCGACCACTTCAGGTCCATCCCGGCGCAGAAGGCGCGACCGGCGCCGGCGAGCACCACCACCGACACATCCTCGCGCGCGTCGAGTTCGTCGCAGACCGCGCGCAGCTCGCTCATCATCGCGAGGTTGATGGCGTTCAGCACCTTCGGCCGGTTCAGGGTGAGGCGAGCCACCCGGTTGTCGAGCTTGAGTTCGAGCGTCTCGTACGTCATGTCGATCTCCTTTGGCTAAAAGCTGTCTCAAAAACCATTTGAAACCGCCGATGGACGCCGATGAACGCCGATAACATCAAGACCGAATACAGGGCCAGTGGAAGATTTCATCTGCGTTTATCGGCGTTTATCTGCGGCTCAAATCTGCTTTAGGCTTTTTGAGATAGGTTCTAATTACGGGGGAGCTTGAGTCCTCGTGTCGCGATCACGTTCCGCTGGACTTCCGAGCTTCCGCCGAGGAACGGGTGCGCGATGGCGTCGAGGAAGTCGTGGGTGAACATCGCCTCGAGCGGCGCGCCCCGCCGCTGCGTGAGGTGCCCATACGGGCCGAACGCCTTGATGCCGGTGCGGGCGAGCCGCTGGTGCAGTTCGGAACCGAAGAGCTGGCTCACGGAAGCTTCGTAATCCGGCGCGTCACCCGCTGCCTTCTTCGACACCGAATACAGGGCAAGGTTGTAGAGCACCCGGATCTCGATCTGGCGCTGGACGAGTTCATGGCGCAGCGCGCTCTTCCAATCCGCGCGCACGAAGCGCTTTCCGTCTTCGCTGCGCACGAATTCGATCAGGCGGGTAAGCACGTGCTGGAATTTGATGGTCGAGCCCAATCCTGAGCGCTCGAAGCCGAGCGTCGTCATCGCCACGTACCAGCCCCGGTTTTCCTCGCCCACACGGTTTGCCTCGGGCACGCGCACGTCCTCGAAGAAGATTTCGCTGAACGGCGTACCGCCACGCATGTCCTCGATCGGGCGGACGGTGACGCCGGGCGAGCTCAAATCCACGAGAAGGAAACTGATTCCGTGGTGCGGTCGCGCGGCGGGGTCGGTGCGCACCAGCGCCATCACCCAGTCGGAGTACTGGCCGAGCGAAGTCCATACTTTCTGGCCGTTGACGACGTAGGCGTCACCGTCGCGCACGGCGCGCGTTTTGAGCGATGCAAGATCGGAGCCGGAGCCGGGCTCGCTGAAACCTTGCGCCCACGCCACTTCGCCGCGCGCGATCTGCGGCAGGTGCTCGCGTTTCTGCGCCTCGGTCCCGTGCGTGAGCAGTGTCGGACCGAGCAGACCGACGCCGATCTCGTTAACCGGCGGCACGCGCGCGCGCATCATCTCTTCCTGCAGGATGAATTCCTCGATCGCGCCGAGGCCCGCGCCGCCGTACTCCTTGGGGAAGTGGGGCGCCACCCATCCACGCTCCGCCAGTGCGCGCGCCCACGCCATGGCGCCCGCGCGCCGCTCGGGATCCTGCGAGCGGCGGTCGGCGGCCCAGTTGTAACCGTAGACATCTTCCGGCTCGAGACTTTGCTCCATGTCCGTGTCCGGCCGGTAATTCGCGGGGAAGCGCTCGCGGATGAAAGCGCGCACCTCGCTGCGGAAAGCGGCCTGCTCCGGTGTGTCTTTCCAGTCCATCATGTCTCCTATTGAGTCTCGTGCAAACGGAGGCGACTCATTTGCACCACAAATCTCCCCTCTCCCATTTTTGGGAGAGGGGTCGGGGGTGAGGGCGGAGCGGCGTCAGCAATTTTCACGACGCTCCGTCTTCTTCCCGCGCGCGCGCAACCCGCGATCCCAGGTGCGCGCCGTCACGCCGTGGCGGCGCAGCTCGTGCTTCGCGACCTTGCCGTTCGGCGTCTTCGGCAGCCCGTCCACGAATTCCACGAAGCGGGGCACCATGAACGCGGGAAGTTTCTCCGCGCACCACGCTGCCAGATCCGGCGCGCGCAGCGAGGCAGCCGGGCGCAGCACGACCGCGACCATCAACTCCTCTTCCTGCAACTCCGAGGGCACGCCGAAGGCGGCGCACTCCAGGACCGACGGATGCGCGTTGATCCCGCGCTCCACTTCGAAGGCGGAGATGTTTTCTCCGCGGCAGCGGATCGAGTCTTTCACCCGCTCCAGGAAGTAGTAGTAGCCGTCGCGGTCGCGGCGCGCGAGGTCCCCGGTGTGAAACCAGAGATTGCGCATGATCCGCGCCGACTCGGCGGGATAGTTGTAGTAGCCGGTCGTCATCACGAACGGCTGCTTCGGGCGCACGACGAGCTCGCCCGCCTGGTCCGGGCCCAGCACGCGGTCTTCCGGATCCACGATGGCGACATCGAACCGCTCCTTCCACGCGGTGCCGCAGGAGCCGGTGCGCCACTGGCCGTAAGGACTCGCGGTGCCGATGCCGATCTCGGTACTCGTGTAGGTTTCGACCGCGTGGACGCCGAAGCGCTCGAACAGTGCCGCGTCCAGTTCGGATTTCCCCATGTAGAAACTCTTCAGCGGATGGTCCTTGTCGCGGGGCGTCGGCGGCTGATTGAGCAGGATGGGGATCATGGCGAAGACTCCCATGGCGAGACTCGCGTCGAAGCGGCGCACGTCGTCCCAGAATCTGGACACGCTGAAGCGCTCGGCGATGCCGATGCCCGACCCCGAAAGCAGCGCGGCCATGACGCCGTCCCACAGGGCGCCGGCGTGGAACAGCGGCAGCGGGCAATAGATGCTGTGCTCGGGGCCGTGCGCCATGAAGTGCACCGAATCGCGGGCGCAGGTGAGGGCGTGGGCGTGGGGACACATCACGCCCTTGGAGGGTCCGGTCGTGCCCGAGGTATACATGATGGCCTGCAGGTCGCTGAAGCGCACCGGCACGCGCGGCGCCTCGTCGCCGTGATCGAATAGCCGCGCGAAGGGAAGCGCCGGCGTAGCGAGCCCTTTTGGAACGCCGTTCCCGCGCACCACGACGCGGGCGAGCTTGGGCACGACTGCCTCGGCTGCGGCGATCCGGTCGAGGAAGGGCTCGTCCACCACGAGCATCGAGATGTCCGATGTCGTGAGGACGTGGACCAGCAGGTCGCCCTTGTAGTCGATGTTGATCGGCACTGCGACGGCGCCCAACCTGGCGAGCGCGAAAATCAGGTACAGGAAATCCGCACAGTTGGGCAGCATGATTGCCACGCGGTCGTGCTGGCGGACACCCGCCGCGGCAAGCCCTTGGGCAACCCGGTTGGCTGTCTGGTTGACCTCGCCGAAGGAAAGTTCCCCCTCCCGGAACTTCAGAAAGGGGGCGCGGCGATGGGTCGTGGCCTTCTCCTGCAGGATATCGCCGAGGACGAGGCTTTCGAGCTCGAAATGGTGCACCGATACGGGCCGGGCGGAGAGCAATGGGAACCTCAGCCGGTTATTGGATTCTGATATTTTGGATAGCAGCGACGGGTGAATCCATTGTATGAGCGGACATTTTCTTGCAGTTTTCTGATATGAAGGCCTGGGTGCCCGAGAACGGCGTCGAGTTCCATTGGGGCGACATTTTTGTCTGTGAGCCCGACTGGACGTGGAGCGCCCACGATCTGCCGGACCTCGATCTCTGGTACATGACCGAGGGTTCCGGCTGGATCAGCGACGGCAAGCGCCGCACGCCGATCGGCGCGGGCGACTGCCTGCTGCTCAGGACCGGCGGCTCGTACGAGTCGGGGCATGATCCGGCGCGGCCGCTGACGCTGATCGCCATTCATTTCGACCTGATCGGCGAAGATGGCAAGCCGCTTCGACCTATGCCGGGGGATCTTCCGCCGTTGCGGCGGCGCATGGGCGCGGGGGGCTTTTTCCGGGAGCTGTTGATGCGCGCGTTGCGCTGCCACCAGGACGGTCGGCGCACCGAGGCCGGCGCCTGGCTCCAGGCCGCGCTGATGGAGGTGGTTCGCGAGGATGCTCGCAGTTGGCCGCCGGGACGCATGGGCCTTCAGGCACAAAGTATCCAGGAGATCTGCGAGCGCATACGCCGCCACCCGGGACGACCGGTGCGCGTCGAGTCACTGGCGGCCGAACTGCACGTTTCGCCGGAGCACTTCTGCCGGGTCTTCCGCCAACTCCAGGGCATGTCGCCGCGCGCCTTCATCGCGCGCACCCGCATGGAGGGCGCCCAGGCGCTGCTGTGGACGTCCAGCCACTCGGTTGCGCGCATCGCCGAGCTTCTCGGCTACCAGAGCCCGTCCTATTTCTCGCGTCAGTTCAAGACCGTGATCGGGCTCTCCCCGAGCGCCTTTCGCCGCGGCGAACGCAAACACAGTTAATATTACGCATGCCTTTCGTCCAGCCGCCGCCGGAACTCGGCAATCAGTACCTCGAAGATCGCGTGCTGCGCTCGTATCTCGCGCGCACGCTGCCGGAGGACGTGCTGGCGGAGATCGAGCCGGCGCTGATCGAGATGGGCGAACTCGCCGGCGGCGAACTCTATCGGAAACAGCTTGCTGACCGCGCCAACGAACCCGTACTGACGCAGTGGGACGCGTGGGGCAACCGCATCGACCGCATCGAAGTCTCGCCGCTGTGGCGCGAAGCGGAGCGGATTTCCGCGGAACAGGGGCTGGTTGCGATTCCGCACGAGGGCAAGCATGGCGCATTCTCGCGGGTGCATCAGTTCGCGCTGGTCCATCTTTTTACGCCATCGAGCGACCTCTATGTCTGCCCGCTCGCGATGACGGACGGCGCCGCGTGCGCGCTGCGCGAGTCGGGGAACGAGAAACTCATCGAACGCGCGGTGCCGCGTCTCACGTCCCGTGATCCCAACGAGTTCTGGACCAGCGGCCAATGGATGACGGAGGCGGCGGGCGGTTCGGATGTGGGGCTCTCCGAAACGATCGCGCGCGAGGAGGGCGGACAGTGGCGGCTCTACGGCCGCAAGTGGTTCACTTCGGCGATCGCTTCACAGATGGCGCTGACGCTTGCGCGGCCCGCGGGGAACCCGCCGGGTGGTAAAGGACTTGCGCTCTTTTATGTCGAAACCCGCGATGCACAGGGTCGTGCGAATCGCATCATCGTCGATCGGCTCAAAGATAAGCTCGGCACGCGCAAGGTGCCTACGGCGGAGTTGACCCTCGACGGTACGCCGGCCGAACTCGTCTACGGCGCCACCGACGGCGTAAAAAACATCACGCCGGTGCTCAACATCACGCGCACGTGGAACAGCGTGAGCGCGGTTGCGCTGATGCGAAGAGGCATCGCGCTCGCCCGCGATTTCGCCCGCAAGCGGGTGGCGTTCGGGGCACCGCTCGCGCAAAAGCCGCTGCACCTCGACACGCTGGCCGCGCTGCAGGCCGAATTCGAGGGCGCGCTGCATCTCGCGTTTTTCGTGGTCGAGCTGCTGGGACGCGCCGAAGCGAAACGCTCGAGCGCGCAGCAGGCGGAACTGCTTCGGCTGTTGACGCCGGTCGCGAAACTCACCACCGGGAAGCAGGTCGTCGCGGTTCTGTCCGAGGTCATCGAATCGTTTGGCGGCGCGGGCTATGTGGAGGATACGGGGTTGCCGGCATTGCTTCGCGACGCACAAGTGTTGCCGATCTGGGAAGGCACGACCAACGTACTATCGCTGGATATGCTGCGCGCGCTGCAGTCGATGCAGGGTCTGGAAACGCTGAAGCGCGAACTCGGTTTCGTGCACCAGGGTCTGCGCGACCCCGAGCTTCTGAAAATCTCGGCGCGGGTCGAACAGACCGTGGAGCAGGCGGAAGCGTGGTTCAAGGAATCGGCGACGGCGGGCGCAGCGCAGCTCGAGGCGGGCGCGCGGCGTTTTGCATTGACGCTCGGTCGCGCGCTCGAATTGGCGCTGCTCGCCCGCCAGGCGCAGTGGTCACTCGATCACGAGCAGGACCGCAGGTCGCTCGCCGCGGCCCGGCGCTTTTCGAGTCACGGCATCAACCTGCTCGCACCGATGGACGCCGACGACGCACGCCTGCTCGCCCGCGATGAGGGGGGATGAAGCCTTTCTTGGTGCCATAGACCAGAGTAATTGCCTCCCTTGCGCCAGGAGTTTGGGGAGATGGCAGTCTCGGGAGTGCTGACGTGATGTAATTCCCTCCCTTGCGCACGAAGTGCGCGGGGGAGGGTTAGGGAGGGGGCATGCGCAACTATGTTGCCCAGCGGCGCGCACGCGCGCTGCGGAATCAACTTACAGACACCGAGCAGCACCTCTGGCGTCAGTTGCGGCGCCGACAACTTTCGGGATACCGATTCCGCCGCCAGGTTCCGATTGGGGCCTACATCGTCGATTTTGTCTGCCTCGAG
Source organism: Betaproteobacteria bacterium (assembly GCA_016202565.1). Classification (GTDB taxonomy): domain Bacteria; phylum Pseudomonadota; class Gammaproteobacteria; order Burkholderiales; family SG8-41; genus DSOT01. The sequence goes on from JACQOK010000288.1 coordinate 11,116, forward strand.
GCGAAATTAGTCATTGAGTTGGATGGTGGGCAGCACATGGATCGGCGAGACTACGATGAGCATCGAGACCGCGCGCTGGAGAAGCGAGGTTTCCAGATCCTGCGGTTCTGGGACAACGAGGTACTGCGGGACACGACTGTGGTCATGGAGGCGATTCTGGACGCGCTGAAGAAAGCTTGCCCCCTTCCCAACCTTCCCCCGCACGCGGGGGAAGGAGATAGTCAGCAATCGCGGGGAAGGAGATAGTCAGTAACCGGGTTCGGAGGAGCTTCCATGCAAAGCACGATGATGCGGTTTCCGCTGACGCTCGATCACATCCTCGAGCGAGCGGGAAAACTGTTCGGAAAATCCGAGATCGTTTCGCGCCTGCCGGACAGGACATTGCATCGTTACGCATACAACGACTTCCATCGCCGCGCGCGGGCGCTCGCCGGTGCGCTGCAGCGGCTGGGGCTGAAACGCGGCGACCGCGTGGCGACGCTCATGTGGAACCACTACGCGCACCTCGAAGCTTATTTTGCCGTGCCATGCGCCGGCGGCGTGCTGCACACGCTGAACCTCCGACTGCACCCCGACGACATCGCCTATATCGCCAACCACGCCGGCGATCGTTTTCTCATCGTCGACGACATCCTGCTGCCGCTGTATGACAAATTCAGGGACCGGGCGCGTTTCGAGCAGGTGATCGTCGTATCGCTTTCCCGGGAGAAAGTGGCTGAGCGTGCGGGTTCGCTGCCGTCGAGTGGGACACCCACCGCGGGCCGTGCCGATTACGAGGCGCTGATCTCGGACGCGGCCCCGTTTACTCCGCCCGCGCTCGACGAGAATGACGCGGCGGGCATGTGCTACACCTCGGGCACGACCGGCAAGCCCAAAGGCGTGGTGTATTCGCACCGCTCGATCGTGCTGCATTCGCTGGCCACGGCGACGGTCGATTACATGGGCGTCGCTCACGCGGATGCCGTGTGCCCGGTGGTGCCGATGTTTCACGTCAACGCGTGGGGCATTCCGTTTACCGCAGTGATGATGGGCTCGAAGCTCGTGTTCCCCGGGCCGCACCTCGACGCCGAGAGCCTGCTCGACCTTTATCAGTCCGAGCAGGTGACGCTCACCGCCGGCGTGCCGACGATCTGGATGAGCATCCTCCAGGCGCTGGAAAAGGCGCCTGCGCGCTGGCGGCTCGCACCGGGCATGCGCATGGTGGTGGGCGGAGCAGCCGCGTCCGAAACCATGATCCGCGCTTTCGACAAGTTCGGCTTGCGGGTGACGCACGGCTGGGGCATGACCGAGACCTCTCCGGTCGGAACCGTGAACTATCTCAAGCGGGAACTGGGCGGACGATCCGCTGAGGAACAGTACGTCACGCGCGCAAAGCAGGGCATGCCGCTGCCATTCTTCGAGGTGCGTGCGATGGGCGGCGAGGCCGAAGTGCCATGGGACGGCATGACGATGGGCGAACTGCAGGTGCGCGGACCGTGGGTCGCGGCGGGCTATCACGACCTCGATCAGGAAGCGGACAAGTGGACCGCGGACGGCTGGTTTCGTACCGGGGACATCGTCACCATCGATGCCGCCGGCTATGTCAAGATCACCGATCGCATCAAGGACCTCGTGAAATCAGGCGGGGAATGGATCAGCTCGATCGATCTGGAAAACGCGCTGGCAAGCCATCCCAGGGTGGCGGAGGCGGCGGTGATCGCGGTGCCGCACCCGAAGTGGGGCGAGCGCCCGCTGGCGGTGGTCGTCTTGAAAGCCGGCGACGCCGCGACCGAGGAAGAATTGCGCGATCATCTGGCGACGAAATTCGCGAAATTCTGGCTGCCGGACGGGATCGTTTTTGTGAACGAGATTCCGCGCACCTCGACCGGCAAGATGATGAAAGCGGTGCTGCGCGAGCGCTACCGGGACTGGCGCAAGCGCGACGAAGAGTGAAAGGGCAGGGCGCTGCGTTTCAAAACAGCGAGCGCACGATGCCGCCGTCGACGCGCTGCGCCGCACCGTTGATGGCCGAGGCGCGCTCCGAGCACAGGAACACGATCTGGGCCGCGATTTCCTGCGGCATCGCCCAGCGCTGCAGCAAGGAGGCCACCCCCGTGGTTTTGAAGTACGCGGTGCGCATCTCCTCCACGGTCTTTCCGGTCTGCGACGCGATAGTGCCGAGGAAAGCTTCGACGCCCTCCGACCACGTCGGCGCCACGAGCGCGCTGTTGACGGTGACGCGGGTTCCGCGCGTGAGTTCGGCCAGTCCGCGCGCGAGCGACACCTGAGCGGTCTTGGTGGTCGCATAGTGGAGCATGTCGGGATTCGGCTTGGCGCTCTGTTCGCTCGCGATGAACACGACACGCCCCCAGTTCCGCTCCAGCATGCCGGGCAGCAGCGCGCGCGTCAGACGCACGCCGCTCATGAAATTCAGCTCGATCATGTCGAGCCAGTCGCGGTCGGTGATGTCGGCGAATTTCTTGACTTCGAAAAAGCCGACGTTGTTGACGAGGATGTCGACGGGACCGATCTCCGCGGTCGCAGCGAGCAGCCTGCCCGCCCCTTCCGGCCCGGACAGGTCCGCTGCGACGCCGTATGCGCGACCGTCCTGCGACAGCGCCGCCGCCGCTTCCTTTACCGCGGACTCGCTGCGGCCATTGATGATGACGCGCGCGCCCTCCCGCAGCAGCGCTTCCGCAGTGGCTCGCCCTATCCCGTAGGTGGAGCCCGAGACCAGCGCGAGCCGGTTCTGTATGCCGAGGTCCAAGAGACGCTCCTCTTTCCTTGTTGTCGATGCGGTGCCAAGCAGAGCGAATGATAGTGGGGATTCTTTCGTTCAACAAACCGGCGTATTGCTGCTATCATGCGTGCGAGAGGTCCATGCCGCACGACAATGAACCATTCCGCAGGAGTTCTTCGATGAGCCTCAAGATCGACATCGTTTCGGACGTGGTTTGACCCTGGTGCTTCATCGGCAAGCGCCGCCTCGCAACCGCAATGGAGTTGTATCGCGAGCGCTTTCCCGATGCTGCCGAGCCGGCCGTGCGCTGGCTGCCGTTCCAGTTGAACCCAGATCTGCCGGAGAGCGGCATATCGCGCGCCGAATATTTGCAACGCAAGTTCGGCAATCCCAATCGCAGCTATGCGAACGTCGCCGCGGTCGGCACGAGCGTGGGCATTCCCTTCGCGTTCGACAAGATCAAGGTCCAGCCCAACACCATCAACGCCCACCGCCTGCTGCACCATGCTGACCGGCAGGGGCGGCAGGACGAAATGGCGGAAGAGCTGTTTCGTGCCTACTTCATCGAGGGTGCGAATCTGACGGACAAGGATACGCTTGCCGACATCGGCGCCCGCGCGGGGCTCGAACGGCAGGCACTGGTCGCGTACCTCGCGAGCGACGCCGACCGTGAACTGATCCACGGTGCCGATATCGAGGCGCGCAACGCCGGGATCGGCGGCGTGCCTTTCTTTATTTTCAACCGCAAAATCGGCGTGTCCGGGGCGCAGGAACCGGAAACGCTGCTCGACGCCATGCTGCAGGCGGAAAAAGACGCGCCGGCGACGGAGGCATAAATGCGGGCTGCGATTGGGTGCCTATCCATGGCAGTTTCTCGAAAACCGAAGCGGTAGTGATTCGTCATGCCGGCGCAAGCCGGCATCGAGGCCGCGGGGTAGAGGGATTTCAAGTAGCTGTGTCAGAGAGAAGAAAAAAGCCGCACTCGGGATGGCGCCGGCTCGGTGTGGGCGTGGTCATGCTCATTGTCATTGCCCTGATCACGATCGGGTACAAGCAATACTCGGCTGAGAAGCTTGCGCACGAGCCACTCGCTGCGCGCGAGGCGCCGGCATCCTCGCAGGAAAAACGGAATATCAAACCGAAGCCGGTGGCCAACGTTGCCGATCGTCCCAGCCGGGACCGCGGCCCGCGGCCGTGACTTCACCCCCATCCGTCAAGACAGGCGAAGAGCTTCGGGTCGATTTCCCTGCGGTACTTGGCGAGGACAGGCTGCACCGCGGTGACGAACGCCGCGCGTTCCGTTGCGCTCAGCCGAATGACTTCGTTGTCGCGCGGATCGAGCTTTTCCAGAACTTCGGCATCCTCGGCTGCGGCAAGATGCCGCTGCAATCCGGTCGCTTCGCGCGCCGCTTCTTCGACGGCGCCCTGCACGTCCTCCGGCCAGCTTCGATAGTGTCTGTCGTTGCACAGCATCAGCGAGGCGCCGAAGAAGTGTCCGCTGAGCGTAATGTAGCGGTGATGCTCATGGACGCCGAAATTGAAGATGTTGGTGAGCGGGTTGTCCTGCGCCTGGAACCTGTCCGTCGCGATTTCCTCGACGAATTCCTTCACGTCCGCCGCGATCGGTTCGAAACCGAGCGCGCGGAAGGCCTCCCCGTGCAGTTCGCTCATCTGCGTGCGGATGCGAATGCCCCGGCAATCCTCCGGCGTGCGGATCGGGCGCACGCGGTTTGAAATATGACGAAACCCGTTGTCCCAGACGCCCAGCACGCGGAACGGCGTGGCTTCCAGCATGCGCCGTCGCAGCAGGTCCCCCAGTTCTCCGTCGAGCGCCGTGAAAACGGAGGCGCGGTCCTTGACCAGGAACGGCAGTTCCAGCAGCCTCAACTCGGGCACCGCCTTCGTAAAACGGACCGTCGACATGTAGCAGCCCGACAATTCCTCGTTTTCGACCATGGTCGGCAGGTCGCCCGACTTGCGGCCGAGCGCCAGGACATCGCCGATCAGCTCGAACGCAATCCGCTCGCCCAGTTTCCGCGCGAGCGCGTCGCCGAACAGCCGGGCCGCGCGGTTGTGAATCGAGGCCGGCTTCTGATAGCCGCCGAATTTGATGAGGATGGGCGTCATGGCGATGAAGAAGTAGGTGCTGCAGGCTTACGCGATTTGACCAGACACTATTCTAGCACTCCGCTTTGCTGGAATTTTCCATCTTGAGACGGCCTCTATTCGAATCCGATCAGGCGCCGCAATTGTTCGGTCGGAGTACGAAAAAGAAATTCGCCGGCAGGCAACCCGTCCGGGTTGTGGTCGCGAATGGCGCCGACGAGGCCCTTCAATATGGCTTCCATGCGCTCGCCGCGCGCGCGCTCGTAAAGAATTTTTCCGATGCGGGTGCCGTCACGCCGGCCGCCGACCTGGATGACGTAGTCGTTCTTGCCGTATCCGTAAATGCCGATCTCGGCCGTGGGCGGGCGCGAGCAGGAATTGGGACAGCCGGCCATGCGGATCACCACATCGACCTCGCCGAGACCGGCCGCTTCGAGCGAACTCACGTAACGCGGCAGCAGCCGCTCGGCATCGGTCATCGCGAGGCCGCAGGTGGGTTTCGCAGGGCAGGCCATCGCCAGCCGGCGCAGGCGAGAGATCTCGTGCAGCCCGGCGACGCCATGTTCGCCCAACACGCGTTCCACCCATTCGCGGCGCGCGGCCGGCACATGGCACAGCAGCAGGTCCTGGTTCGGCGTGATGCGCAGCCGAAGATCGAGTGCTTCGACGATCGTGCGCACCGCGGTGCGCATCCGAACGCTCGGCGTGTCCTGCAGCCGGCCGTTTTCCACCGGCAGTCCGTAGAAGAACCGTTCCTCGGCGCCCGCTTCCGGATGCCAGCCGTGGTGGTATTGCACTTCAGGGATCGGCTGCGGCGGCGCGTCGGTGAGCCGGATGCCGAAGCGCTCGCGCAGCGCCGTCCTGACGCTATCCACCCCCAGCCGGCGCAGCGTGTACTTCCAGCGCGCCTGACGGCGGTTCTTGCGCTCGCCGTGCTCCTTTTGCAGGAGCGCGATCGCGCGCACCGTTTCGACCACCTGCTCGCGCGGCACGCGGCCGAGGTGGACTCCGAGCAACTGCTGGGTTTCGGGCTGGTTGTGGGTGATGCCGAGCCCGCCGCCGGCGTATAGATCGTACTCTTCGTCCGATTTGCCGTTCACCACGGGCAGAAAACCCACGTCCTGGGTGAGGAGATCGATCGAGTTGTCGTGTGGGTGGGCGATGCCGACCTTGAATTTGCGCGGCAGATAATGCGCGCCGTAGATCGGTTCGTCATGGGTGAGCGGCGCGACGGTGCGGCCCTCTTCATCGGCAAGAAAGATCTGCGCGTAGGCGGATGTGCGCGGCGCGAGTTCGCGCGCGATGGCGTGCGCGAGGCTCCGCGCGTCGAGCGGCAGGTCGCGATCGAGATCGTCGATCGGGCTGCACATCGTGTTGCGATTGACGTCGCCGCATGCGCCGAGCGTGCTCAGGCCGCACCCGCCGTCGCGGAGCGGAGCCCCGATGTGGCGCACCAGCTCGGCAAGATCGCGCCCTTTCACGAAATGGAACTGGATTCCCTCACGCGAGGTGAGCCGCAGCGTGCCGTTGGCGTAGCGGTCGGCGGCTTGGTCGAGGGCGATCCACTGCCGCGCCGAGAGTTCGCCGCCCGCGGGGTTCTTGACCCGCACCATGAAGATGTAATCGCCGGTCTTGCCGCCGCTCGCGTCGCGCGCACGCTGCTTGTAGATGCCGAAATGCTTGGCGATCTCCTTCGCCGCGTCGGAAATGGTGTCGATGCCGCCGGCGGTGAGTTCATCCAGCTCCAGCGCAAACGGTTTCTTCTCCTCGCCGTCGGCGATATAGAACAGCCCGCGGCTGCGCGCCTTGAGCTGGTCGGTTTGCGACATCTGCGTTACGTCTGCAGTGTGCAGCGTAACCGGGATCGTGATGTTTTCGCGTTTCATGTCCGGAGCAGGCGGAAGATGGCGGCGCTCGTCGAAACCTCCTCCCATTTCCCTGGATCAAGACAGCGGGCTGCGCTCCCGCGAACGTTCTCCTTTTATCGGTCAGTCTTCCAGCAGCGCGCGCTCTAGATCGACAGAACCAAAACTACTGCTTTGGTTCGTCCGATTCAACGCGGCGGCAAGACTATTTGGTGATTTGCTAATAACGGCGGGAGCTATCAC
>JACQOK010000276.1 GCA_016202565.1 Betaproteobacteria bacterium
GTCTAGGATTGAGGATCGAGGACTGAGGATCGAGTGACAACCATCCTCAGAAGTTTCATCCCTATCCGACCAAAAGAATTTCGCTTGCGTTCGCTCATTTAGCTCCAGCTCCCTCAATTCTGATGATTCAATCCTCGATCCTGAATCCTGAATTCATGGTGCCGACGGTGAGACTCGAACTCACACGGCTTGCGCCACCGCCCCCTCAAGACGGCGTGTCTACCAATTCCACCACGTCGGCATGTTAATGTCCGTGCCGGGCTGGCCACTTTGCGTTAGATCAACCCGAACCGATTATTTCGGCACGTCTCCCGCCTTGGACCCGCCTTCGGACGGAGCGGGCTTGCTCGCCGGCGCGCTCGGCGCCGGGATCTGCTCCGGCAGCGACTGCACCGGGGCAGGCGGGGTCGTCATCACGCCCTTTTCTTCGGTCCTGCGCGCCGAAAAAATGGTCAATCCCAGGCTCGTCAGGAAAAACACCACGGCCAATATCGCCGTGGTCCGGCTCAGGAAATTCGCGGTCCCCGAAGCGCCGAACAGGCTGCCGGAGGCGCCGCTGCCGAAGGCGGCGCCGACATCCGCGCCCTTTCCATGCTGCAACAGCACCAGGCCGATGATGCCCAGCGCGACCAGCACGTGTATCACCAAAATCGCTATTTCCATGTCGCTCTCACATCAGGCCGCCGGCTGCGCGCAGCGGCAAATCGCGATGAACTCCTCGGCATTCAGCGACGCCCCCCCGATCAAACCGCCATCGATATCGGGGATGCTGAACAACTGCGCCGCGTTCGCCGCCTTCACGCTGCCGCCGTAGAGAATCGGCAGCGCTGCGGCAATTGCTTCGTCCCGGGCGGCCACGCTGCGCCGGATAAAAGCGTGCACCGCCCGTGCCTGCTCCGGTGTCGCGGTCTTGCCGGTACCGATTGCCCACACCGGCTCATAGGCCACAACCGCACGGCCGAGGGCCGCCACCCCGGAATGCACCATTACGGCATTGATCTGCCGGGCGACGACCGCTTCCGTGACGCCCGATTCGCGCTCCGACAGCGATTCCCCCACGCACAGAATGGGTGTGAGCCCCGCCTGGATTGCTGCCGCGAATTTGAGGGCCACGATCTCGTCCGTCTCGCCGAACACGCTGCGCCGCTCGGAATGACCGACGATCGCGTAGCGGCAATTGAAATCCGCCAGCATCGCTGCCGAAACCCCGCCGGTATACGCGCCATGGTCGAACTGGCAAAGGTCCTGTGCACCCCACTCGATGCAGGAACCGCGCAGCAGCTGTTGGACCTGGCCAAGGTACGGAAACGGTGCGCAGACCGCATACTTCACGCCGGCAATCGGGGATATGGCAGGAATCAAGGCCTGGAGCAGCGCCTGGTTGGAGGCCAGGTTGCCGTTCATTTTCCAGTTTCCCGCTACCAGCTTACCCCGCATTACCGACCTGGCCCACGAAATCGTTGAATTTTACAGGCGAAGGTGGGCAGGGTCAACGTAAGACAGGGCGTTTCGCTCGCAGAAGCGCGTTGATTGGCAAATAAAATGCTCGACCCGGTGGCCGGCGATTCCGCGCTTCCTGCGAATCAATGGTACGTGGATTTTTGCGGTGCGACCAGAAGCCTGCGCCGCCACATCACCGGCCGATTAACCGAATCGGCCGGTGATGTAATCTTCGGTCTGCTTGTGTCCGGGTTTGATGAAGATGGTGTCGGTCTCGTTGAACTCGATGAGTTCACCCAGGTACATGTAGGCGGTGTAGTCCGACACGCGCGCCGCCTGCTGCATGTTATGCGTCACGATCAGGATCGTCACCTTTTCCTTGAGATCGGCGAGCAATTGTTCGATGTTGGCGGTGGCGATCGGGTCGAGCGCGGAGGTAGGTTCATCGAAGAGCAGGAACTCGGGATTGGTGGCGAGCGCGCGCGCGATACACAGCCGTTGCTGCTGGCCGCCCGATAGGTTGAACGCAAGGTCGTTGAGCCGGTCCTTGACCTCTTCCCAGAGCGCAGCGCCGCGCAGCGCCTCTTCCACCTTGTCATCGAGGAGCGCCCGCTTGCGCTCGCCGCGCACGCGCAGCCCGTAGGCGACGTTCTCGTAAATCGACTTGGGAAACGGATTGGGCTTCTGGAACACCATGCTGATCCTCATCCGGACTTCGATCGGGTCGACGTCGGGATTGAGCAGATTGGTGTTGTCCGGGTAGAGCATGATCTGGCCTTCGTAGCGATTGCCCGGATAGAGATCGTGCATGCGATTGAAGCAGCGCAGGTACGTCGACTTGCCGCATCCCGAAGGCCCGATCAGCGCCGTCACCTTCTTTTCGTAAATCGGCATGCTGATATTCTTCAGCGCGTTAAAACTGCCGTAATAGAAGCTGAGGCGCTTCGATTCCGACTTCTTGGCGGGGACCGGGGAGGTCGCCGCGGCGGCCACCGACGCGATCTCGGGAATGGGCGTGCCTACCATTTGATGTTCTTTCTCAGCCGGTAACGTATGTAGATCGCCAGGGCATTCATGGAAAGCGTCATGACCAGCAGTACCACGCCCGCCGCGGCGGCATTCAACTGGAACGCCGCCTCCGGCCGCGAAGTCCAGTTGAACATCTGGATCGGCATCACCGTAAATCCGGACATGAGCCACTCAAAGGATACGAACGGTGGCTCGGCCTGGACCGGGGCCGGCGGCAGAAACGCGATGAAGGTCAGGGCACCCACGGTAATGATCGGCGCTGTTTCCCCGATTGCGCGCGCGAGACCGATGATTACACCGGTGAGTATGCCGGGCAGGGAATAGGGGATGATATGGTGCGCGGCGGTCTGCCACTTGGTCGCCCCGAGCGCATAGGATCCTTCGCGGATCGCTGCGGGTATCGAGCGTATCGCCTCCCTTGTCGCGACGATGATGACCGGCAGAATCAGCAGTGCCAGTGTCAATCCCGCTGTAAGGACACTCTGACCCAATCCGAACTCGTAAATGAACAGACCGAGGGCCAGCAGGCCATAGACGATGGAGGGCACGCCCGCCAGATTGGTGACGTTGATCTCGATGAGATCGGTCATCCAGTTCCTGGGCGCGTACTCCTCGAGATAGACGCCGGCACCGACACCCAACGGGACTGCTGCGCAGATCGTGACGATCATGACCATGGTCGTGCCGACCCACGCCGACAGTATGCCAGCCTGGTTCGGCTTGCGCGAGGGGAAGTTAGTGAAGAAATCCCACGTCAGCCGCGGTGCGCCATCGATCACCATGTCGAGAAACAGGGCCACGAAAGTCAGCACTCCGATCATCAATGACAGGACGCCGATGATGCCGAATATGACATCCCAGCGCTTGTGCCGGGCGATCAGCGCGCGGATTTCCCGGACTTTGACTGCGGTAGCGTCGCTCATGTTCAGTAGACCTGACGGAAGCGCTTGCGCAATATGTGTCCAAGCACGTTGAAAAACAGCGTCATCAACGCGAGCGTGAGCCCGGCGGCGAAAATCGTCTGATAGCCGATGCTGCCGTGGGGCAAGTCGCCCAACGCCACCTGGACGATGTAGGCGGTGATGGTTGCCGCCGGCTCCAGCGGATTCCAGGTGAGATTGGGCTGCATTCCTGCGGCGACCGCCAGGATCATCGTCTCCCCGACTGCGCGCGAGATGCCGAGGATGTAGGCCGCCGCTATTCCGGAGAATGCCGCCGGCGTCACCACCCGGATTGCCGTCTGAAAGCGCGTGGCGCCCATCGCATACGAGCCCTCGCGCAAAGCCATCGGCACCGCCCGCATCGCGTCCTCGGAAACCGAGCTCACGTACGGGATGATCATGATGCCCATCACGAGGCCGGCCGAAAGCAGGTTGAAACCCGGCAGCTCCGGAAAGATCATCTGCAGCAACGGGGTCACGAACAACAGCGCGAAATAGCCGTAGACGATGGTCGGTATGCCGCCGAGCAATTCGAGGAACGGCTTGGCGATTTCACGCACAGCGAACGGCGCGAACTCAGACAGATAGATTGCAATAATGGTCCCGAGCGGGATCGCGACCAGCAACGCGACAGTCGAGCTCACCAGCGTGCCGGAGAGCAGAGGCATGATTCCATAGTGTGCGTCGGAAAAAAGCGGCGTCCATTGCGAGTCGGTCAGGAAATCCCACAACGATACCTGCTGGAAGAAGACAAACGATTCCTTGAGGAGGATCAACACGATGCCGATCGTGGTCGCGACTGAGACGGAAGCCGCCAGGAACAAGACGAGCTCGATGATGCGTTCTTTGATATTGCGCAGCTTGCGCCGGGCGAGTCTGTCGCTGACGAAATGTTCCGGCACCGCGTCTATCCTGTCGGCGAGGGAAATCGAGGTCATTAGAATTGTTCGGCGGAAATTATCTCAGGTTGAGCAGTGGGCAACCACCATCAAGAAACAGAGGGGTATGTTTACCCCTCCCGCGCCGGTAAGTCGCTGAAAAATTAGAGCTTGGCTTCGCGCTGCAACAGGTCGTCCAGCTTCACGCCGACTTCTGCTTTGCCGCCAAAACCCGTACCCAGCTTCTTGGCTTTGAAGTTTTTCATCGCCAGGTCGTAGTGCTGCTTGCCCAACGGCACGTAACCGACTTCCTTGGAGAGTTGGGCTCCGTGCGTGAGGTAGTACTCGACGAATTCCTTCACCTCGGGCCGCGTCATCGCCTTCTCGCTGACGTAGATGAAGATCGGCCGCGCCAGGGGCTGGTAGCTGCCGTCCATCACGGTTTCAAGCGAGGGCATGACCGCCTTCGATGCCCCTTTGTTGAGGATGGGGACCGCCTTCAGCTTGTCCTTGTTCTCAACGTAGTAGGCAAGACCGAAATATCCGATTGCACCAACGTCACGCGCCACTCCCTGCACCAGCACGTTGTCATCCTCGCTCGCGGTATAGTCGCCGCGGCTGGCCTTTTCCTTGCCGTTGATCGCGTCGGTGAAGTAGTCGAACGTGCCGGAATCAGCGCCGGGACCAAACAGCTTGAGTCCCCGGTCGGGCCAGGCCTGATTGACCTGTTTCCAGTTGGTAACCTTGCCCTGCGCCGACGGCTCCCACATCTTCTTCAAATCCTCGACTTTCAGCTCCTTGATCCAGGTGTTCTTCGGATTGATGACGACGGTCAGCGCGTCGTAGGCCACCGGCAGCTCCACATACCTGATGCCGGCTTTCGCGCACGCCTTCATTTCCTTCTCGAGGATCGGGCGCGACGCGTCGGAAATATCGGTTTCGCCGCGGCAGAATTTCTTGAAACCGCCGCCGGTGCCGGAAATTCCGACCGTCACCCTTACTTTTCCTTTCTTGGCTTTCTGAAAATCCTCGGCCACCGCTTCCGATATCGGATAGACCGTGCTCGAGCCATCGATCTTGACCGTTTGCGCCAGGGCTGCCGCCGAGAAGCCGCCCAACCCCGCTGCAACCGTCGCCACCGCTCCTAACATTTTGAAATGCTTTAGTTTAATCATGCCTTTTCTCCTGTTGTCACTGGTCTGCGCTATTGCGACCCGAGCATGGTAGACACGCACTGTTACAGCTTTATGACGATCGTGATGCGAGACCGGTCATAGACATGCCATCTACTTCTGATTCAATTGCCGACAACAGCAGAAATCTCAGTCAAGGAGGTAGGAAGATCATGCAACTGTCCGACGTACCCCTGAACCCGGACGACGTTGCGCGCTGGCTCGCCATTACGCGCAGACACTTCGATAGCGCTATTGACGCACAGAACGAACCAAACCCGGGGCAGCGCTTGGGCACGCGTCCGGACAGCAACACCCTCCTGCTTCGAGAAACAGAGCGCGCGGAGTGCTAATGGGTCACACGCAGCTCGCATGCGCGACTTCGCGTACCGGATACGGTTTCGCTCCGCCACTGCGCAGCGCCGGCGCGTTCCTTTAAGCGAAAAACAGCAGCTCACCGAACATGGCGGGCGGGCGTGCTGAGTGATCCACCCTGCCCGGCATGGGCAGGGGGAAGCCTTGAATAGCCTTACAAGGTCTGCTTGCCCACGGCCTTGCGCACAGCATCGGCGATGGTTCCCGCCCAGTGCTTGATCGCGGGTTGCGACTGGCCCTCGACCATGACGCGGATCACGGGTTCGGTCCCGGAGGCGCGCAGCAGCACGCGCCCGTCGCCGCCCAGGTCCTGCTCGGCCTTGGCGATGACCTGCTTTACAGCGCGGTGGTTGTTGAAGTTGAAGCGCTTCCTGAGTTCGACATTGATGAGCACCTGCGGATAAAGCGTCACCGCCGCCGCCGCGCGGGCAAGCGTTGTTTTGTTCTCTGCCAGGGCGCGCAGCACCTGCAGCGCGGAAATGATGCCGTCGCCCGTGGTGTGCTTGTCGAGGCACACGATGTGGCCCGAGTTCTCCCCGCCGAGCCGCCATCCGCGCTCATGCAGCATTTCCAGGATGTAACGGTCGCCGACACGGGCGCGCGAGAACGCGATGCCGAGGCCGCCGAGCGCGCGCTCGAGACCGAGATTGCTCATCTGGGTGCCCACCACGCCACCCCTCAGTTCACCCAGTTGCTGCTGGTGACGGGCGATAACGTACAGAAGCTCATCCCCGTCATGAAGCTGCCCGTCGCCGTCCGCCATGATCAGACGGTCGCCGTCGCCGTCGAGCGCGATGCCAAGGTCCGCCTTATTGCGCCGCACCGTCGTCTGAAGCGCTCGCGGCTTGGTGGTCCCCACCTCGTCATTAATGTTGAAGCCATCCGGTTCAGTGCCGATCGTGATCACGTCGGCGCCGAGTTCGTGGAATACGTGCGGGGCGATGTGATAGGCGGCACCATTGGCGCAGTCCACCACGAGCCGCATGCCGCGCAAGTGCAGCTGGTGCGGAAACGTGCTCTTGCAGAACTCGATGTAACGCCCCGCGGCGTCGTCGATGCGGCGCGCCTTGCCCAATTGGGAGGAGGGCATGCATTTGAGCGGCTGCTCGAGCTCGCGCTCGATCGCGCTTTCAGTCTCATCGGGCAGCTTGGCGCCGGTGCCGGAAAAAAATTTGATCCCGTTGTCATCGTACGGGTTGTGCGAAGCGCTGATGACGATACCGGCGGAAAGCCGCAGCGCCCGCGTAAGATAGGCGACCGCGGGCGTGGGCATCGGTCCCACCAGCAGCACGTCGATGCCGGCTGCCGACAAGCCGGCCTCCAGAGCGGACTCGAGCATATAACCCGATACGCGCGTGTCCTTGCCGATCAGCACTGTCGGCCGTTCGGATGCCGGATTACGGGCCACCAGCACCTTGCCTGCGGCATAACCCAGCTGCATCACGAAGTCCGGCGTAATCGGCGCTGCCCCGACCTTGCCGCGCACGCCGTCGGTGCCGAAATATTTTCTTTTCATTGAAAACCTATTTGAACCGCCAAGACGCCAAAGCCGCCAACAACCCCCAAATCAAAATAATAATAAAAGCAAACTATTAAAGCCATCCACCCACCCACGCTTCATCGACCCGACGCGGGAGGCCGACCTTGTGAACCTCATTAGATCCGGGCAGTTCGCTCGCGTTTTGCCTGTTTTTTGATTTTCCTGGCGGCCTTGGCGTCTTGGCGGTCAAGCCAGAGTTTTAACGGCGTTCCAGACGGCCAGCGCATCGCGGGTGGCGGCAACGTCGTGCACCCGCACGATACGCGCGCCGTTCTCGACGGCGATCAGCGCCGCTGCGACGCCGGCGTAGACGCGTTCGCCGACATCGCGTCCGGTAATTTTTCCCAGCATGGACTTGCGCGAAAGCCCTGCAAGAACTACCGTGCCCAGCGCGGCGAACTGTCCGAGTTCGCGCAGCAGCGCCAGATTGTGCTCCAGAGTCTTGCCAAAGCCGAAGCCCGGATCGATAACGATGCGCTCGTGGCCGATGCCGGCGGCCTGCGCGGCGGCAATGCGGGCTGCCAGAAACTGGCGCACTTCCCTTACGACGTCATCGTAGTGCGGGTCCTGCTGCATGGTCCGCGGATCGCCCTGCTTGTGCATGAGGCAGATTGCCGCGGTCGTTCCCGCCACCGCTTCGAGCGCGCCCGGAGCAGCGAGCGCATTCACGTCGTTCACCATGCTTGCGCCCGCCGCAACCGCTTCCTGCATCAGCGCTGGCTTTTGGGTATCGACCGAAACCGGCACGCCGCAATCGGCAAGCGCCTCGATCACCGGCAGCACACGCCGCCGCTCTTGCTCCAGTGCAACCGGCGGCGCGCCCGGCCGGGTCGATTCGCCACCGATATCGAGAATGTCGGCCCCCTCTTCCAGCAGCATCCGGGCGTGCGCAACAGCCGCCGGGGTCGATGCAGACCTGCCGCCGTCCGAAAACGAGTCCGGTGTCACATTGACCACCCCCATGATAAGCGGCCGGTTTAATGCGAACTGGAAGCGACCGCAGACAAGATGCGGCATGGGCGGTCTCTCGCAATAAAAAAAAGAGGAGAAAGGCGAGAGGAGAAAGGCGTAAACCTGCGGCCTTGCCCGCCTCTCTCCTCTCCCCTCTCTCCTATCCTAAGTTCAGGCTTCCTGTGCCGGCGTAGCGGTCGCCGCCGCGCTCGGTGTGTTGTCCTTGGGCGCGGGCTGGGGCGGCGTCTGCGCCGGCTTCGGCGGCCGCGGCGGACGGCCGTCCATGATGTCGTTGATCTGCTCGGCGTCTATGGTTTCCCACTCGAGAAGCGCCTTCGCCATCACCTCGACCTTGTCCCGGTTGTCTTCTATGATCTTGCGCGCGAGCGAATACTGCTCATCGATGATGCGGCGGATTTCGGAATCGACCTGCTGCATCGTCGCTTCCGAGACGTTCTTGTGCGTGGTGATCGAGCGGCCGAGAAATACCTCGCCCTCGTTCTCGCCGTAGACCATCGGGCCCAGGCTTTCACTCATGCCCCAGCGGGTGACCATGTTGCGGGCCATTTCCGTCGCGCGCTCGAAATCGTTGGAGGCGCCGGTGGTCATCTGTCCCATGAAGATCTCTTCGGCGATGCGCCCGCCGAACAGCACCGAAATGTTCTGCAGGATCTGTTCCCGGTCCATGCTGTAGCGGTCGTGCTCCGGCAGCTGCATCGTGACACCGAGCGCACGCCCGCGTGGAATGATCGTCACCTTGTGCACCGGATCGGTCTTGGTCAGCACTTTCGCCACCAACGCGTGACCCGACTCGTGATAAGCGGTATTTCTGCGCTCGTGCTCCGGCATCACGAGCGAGCGGCGTTCCGCGCCCATGATGATCTTGTCCTTGGCGCGCTCGAAGTCTTCCATGTCGACCAGGCGCTTGTTGGCGCGCGCCGCAAAGAGCGCCGCCTCGTTTACGAGATTGGCGAGATCCGCCCCGGAAAATCCGGGCGTGCCGCGCGCGATGATGTCTGCCTTCACATCCGGCGCAACCGGCACTTTGCGCATGTGCACCAGAAGAATCTGCTCGCGGCCCCGAATGTCGGGCAGGGGCACCACGACCTGACGGTCGAAGCGGCCGGGCCGCAGCAGCGCCGGATCGAGCACGTCGGGACGGTTGGTCGCCGCGATGACGATCACCCCGATGTTGGCTTCGAAGCCGTCCATTTCCACCAGCAGTTGGTTGAGTGTCTGTTCGCGCTCGTCATTGCCGCCGCCCAGCCCGGCGCCGCGCTGACGGCCCACCGCGTCGATCTCGTCGATGAACACGATGCACGGCGCATGCTTCTTCGCCAGCTCGAACATGTCGCGCACGCGCGCAGCGCCCACGCCGACGAACATCTCGACGAAGTCGGAACCGGAGATCGAGAAGAACGGCACCTTCGCCTCGCCGGCGATCGCGCGCGCAAGGAGCGTCTTCCCGGTTCCGGGGTTGCCCACCATCAGCACGCCGCGCGGAATGCGCCCCCCCAGCTTCTGAAACTTCGAAGGATCGCGCAGGAATTCAACCAGTTCCGCGACTTCTTCTTTTGCTTCTTCACAGCCCGCCACGTCGGCAAAGGTCACGGTGTTGTTCGATTCATCGAGCATGCGCGCGCGGCTCTTGCCGAACGAGAAGGCGCCGCCCCGCCCGCCGCCCTGCATCTGGCGCATGAAAAAGATCCACACCCCGATCAGCAGCAGCATCGGGAACCACGACACGAAGATATTCATCAGCAGCGAGGGTTCCTCTTCGGGCTTCGCTTCGATGATCACGCCGTTTTTCAGAAGATCGCTGACCAGCCACGGGTCGGACGGCGAATAGGTGGTAAAGCGCTCGCCGCTGGTCTTCACGCCTTTCAGCACACGACCTTCGATCGTCACCTTGGCGATGCGACCCTGTTTCACCTCTTCGATGAACTGCGAGTACTCCATCGCCTTCTGTGTGATCTGGCGGGTGCTGAACTGGTTGAAAACGGTCATCAGGACGAGCGCGATCACCAGCCAGATCGCCACATTTTTAATCAGATTGTTCAAGAATGCTCCTTGCGCCCCGAGTATGCTGTTTCGGCGCCATGTTCTTGCATTTTAGACTCATTCTGCTTGCGGTGCAGCAATCCATCGTTCAATACTTGGTCAACCCGGCCTCACGCCCTTGCCCACGAGATACACTTCGCTCGAACGGCTGCGGGAGGCCTCCGGCTTGCGCACCGCCACCTGCCTGAAGTGACCGCGCATCGCTTGGAGGAAGTCCTCGAAGCCTGCGCCCTGGAACACTTTGACCAGGAATTTCCCCTGCGGTTTCAGGTGCTTTAGCGCAAAATCGAGCGCGAGCCCGGCGAGCGCCAAACCGCGCGCCTGATCGGCGCTTGCGATGCCGCTTATATTGGGTGCCATGTCGGAAAGCACAAGATCGACCCGTCGTCCCGCAAGCAGACGCTCCAATTCGGCGAGCGTTGCGTCGTTGTGGAAGTCGCCGCGGACATAGCTCACGCCAGCAATCGGGGGCAGCTCCAGAATGTCGAGCGCGAACACGTGCCCGCCGGGCGCCACCGCTTTTGCAGCGATCTGCGACCATCCGCCGGGCGCCGCCCCCAGATCGACAACCATCATGCCCGCGCTGAACAGCTTGTCGCGCGCGGCGATCTGCTGCAACTTGTACGCCGCCCGCGATCGGTATCCTTCCGCCTGCGCCCGCTTTACGTACGGGTCGGTGACATGTTCTCGAATCCAGGCCTTGCTGCTCTTGGTGCGGGCCATTGGTCTAAACTTCAGGAATGATTGATCTTACCCCTACCGAGCGCCGCGCTCTCAAGTCCCGCGCGCATCATTTGCAGCCGGTCGTCATGATCGGCGAAGGCGGCCTGACGCCGGCTGTCCTGAAGGAAATTGACGCCAATCTCAAAAGCCATGAACTAATCAAGATCAGGGTCCTGGGTGATGACCGACAGCAGCGCAAAGCGCTGATCGGTGAGATCTGCCGCAGGCTCGATGCGAGTCTCGTGCAGCACATCGGCAAGATCCTGGTGGTATACCGGCCGCGTCCTGACGACATCCAGGCTGTGCGCTCATCCACGCGGGTCGCAGGAAAGGCGAAACGCCGCACGAAACGCAGCTATCAAACGCAACGATGAGTGCAAAGTGCGTAGATTGGGTTGAGCGCAGCGAAACCCAACGATAAAGATCCGGTCGCAGTGTTGGGCATCACTGTTGTTCAGCCCAACCTACGACGCTGCGCTTTGCACTCCGCGCTAGATGTACTTGACATCGAGTATTTCATACTCCCGCATGCCGCCGGGCGCTTCGACTTCGGCGACGTCGCCGGAATATTTTCCGATCAGCGCGCGCGCAATCGGCGAGCTGATCGAGATTTTGCCCCGCTTGATGTCGGCCTCGTCGTCGCCGACGATCTGGTAGGTCACGACTTCGCGATTGGCGACATCCTCGAGTTCGACGGTCGCGCCGAAAACGCAACACCCGTCCGCGTCGAGCAGCGCCGGATTGATGATCTGTGCGTTGGCGAGCTTCGCCTCGATTTCGGCAATGCGGCCTTCGATGAAGCTCTGCCGTTCCTTGGCCGCATGGTACTCCGCATTCTCCGCAAGGTCGCCGTGCGAGCGCGCTTCCGCGATCGCGTTGATGATCGACGGTCGCCGCACGGTTCTCAACTCGTGCAACTCGGCGCGCAATTTTTCCGCGCCGGCCACAGTCAAAGGAACCTTGCTCATACCACTTCCTTCCCCGTCAGACTCAATTTACAACCGCGGGCAGCCTGGCGTGCAGGCCCTGCACCGCATACGCGCGCAGTTCCTGCGATTGCTCCATGCCGTTGCACGCCGCCCGCGCGCCCGAGAGCGTGGTATACAGCGTCACACGCCCCTGCAACGCCGCGCGCCGGATCGAGTACGAGTCGCGCACCGCCGTACGCTTCTCCTCGACGGTATTGACGATCAGCACGATCTCGCCGTTCTTGATCATGTCGACGATGTGCGGCCGCCCCTCCGCCACTTTGTTGACCGGCGTCACGTTAAGCCCGGCAGCGCCGAGCGCGGCTGCGGTGCCGCGAGTCGCAACGAGCGTGAACCCGAGCTTCGCGAGCGCGCGCGCGATTTCCACCGTACGCGGCTTGTCCGCGTCGCGCACGCTGATGAAGACCTTGCCCGCCGCGGGCAGCTTTTCGCCCGCGGCCATCTGTGACTTGACGAAGGCCTCGCCGAAGGTTGCGCCGATGCCCATAACCTCGCCCGTGGGCTTCATTTCCGGCCCCAGGATCGTGTCCGCGCCCGGGAATTTGATGAACGGGAATACCGCTTCCTTGACCGAGTAATAGGGCGGCACGATCTCCGTGTCAATACCCTGGTCGGCAAGGCTCCGGCCCGCCATGCAGCGCGCGGCGATCTTGGCCAGCGGCAGGCTGGTCGCCTTGGACACGAAAGGCACGGTGCGCGAGGCGCGCGGGTTTACTTCGAGCACATTAATCGTGCTGTCCTGGATTGCGAACTGCACGTTGATGAGTCCCACGACCTTCAGCGCGTGTGCCATCGCCACGGTCTGGCGCCGCAATTCATCCTGGAGTTCCCGCGACAGGCTGAACGGGGGCAGCGAACAGGCGGAGTCACCGGAGTGCACCCCCGCCTCTTCGATATGCTCCATCACGCCGCCGATGATCACCTGCCGGCCGTCCGAAACGGCATCGACGTCGACCTCGATCGCGTCGTTCAGAAACCGGTCGAGCAGCACCGGACTGTCGTTCGAGACCTTGACCGCCTCGCGCATATAGCGCTCGAGATCGCTTTGCTGATAGACGATCTCCATCGCACGTCCGCCCAGCACGTAGGACGGCCGCACGACCAGCGGGTAGCCGATCTCCTCGGCTACCGCCAGCGCCCGCTGCGGGCTGCGCGCCGTGCGGTTGGGCGGCTGCTTGAGCTTCAACTTGTTGAGCAGTCTCTGGAAGCGCTCGCGATCCTCCGCGATATCGATCGAATCCGGCGTGGTGCCGATGATCGGCACACCGTTTGCCTCCAGATCGCGCGCGAGCTTGAGCGGCGTCTGGCCGCCGAACTGGACAATGACGCCGAACGGCTTCTCGACGTGCACGATTTCGAGCACGTCCTCGAGCGTCAACGGTTCGAAGTACAGCCGGTCGGACGTATCGTAGTCGGTCGAGACAGTCTCCGGATTGCAGTTGACCATGATGGTCTCGAAACCGTCTTCCCGCAGCGCGAACGCGGCATGCACGCAACAGTAATCGAACTCGATGCCCTGCCCGATGCGATTGGGTCCGCCGCCCAGCACGATGACCTTTCTGCGCTCGGTCGGCTGCGCCTCGCATTCGTCCTCATAGGTCGAATACATGTAAGCGGTGCGCGTCGCGAATTCGGCGGCGCAGGTATCCACCCGCTTGTACACCGGGCGCAGTCCCAGCTGGTGGCGACGGTTGCGCACCGCGGCCTGGTCGGTCGCCAGGAGGCGGGCGAGCCTGCGGTCTGAAAAGCCGCTGCGCTTCAAGCTGCGCAGCGCCTGCGCATCGAGCATGTCGAGCGTGTTTCCCGCGAGCGCCTGTTCCTGGTGCACGATGTCCTCGATCTGCGCCAGGAACCAAGGATCGATACGGGTGTGTTCGTGCACTTCGTCGAGGCTCATGCCACAGCGGAACGCGTCAGCCACGTGGTAGATCCTATCGGGACCGGGGTCACCGAGTTCGTTCTCGATGACGTCGATGTCGGTCGTGCGCTCGTCGAAACCGTCGGACCCGGTCTCCAGCCCGCGCAGCGCCTTCTGGAGCGACTCCTGGAAAGTGCGCCCGATCGCCATCACTTCGCCCACCGACTTCATCTGCGTGGTCAGACGGTCGTCGGCCTGCGGGAATTTCTCGAACGCGAAGCGCGGCACCTTGGTGACCACGTAATCGATGGTCGGCTCGAACGAAGCCGGGGTCGCACCGCCGGTGATTTCGTTGCGCAATTCATCGAGCGTGTAGCCGACCGCGAGCTTGGCCGCGACCTTGGCGATCGGGAACCCGGTGGCCTTGGACGCCAGCGCCGAGGAGCGCGACACCCGCGGGTTCATCTCGATGATGACCATGCGGCCGTTGGCCGGATCGATCGCGAACTGCACATTGGAGCCGCCGGTATCCACCCCGATCTCGCGCAGGCACGCGATCGAGGCATCGCGCATGATCTGGTATTCCTTGTCGGTGAGCGTCTGCGCCGGCGCCACCGTGATCGA
>JACQOK010000277.1 GCA_016202565.1 Betaproteobacteria bacterium
CAGGACGCCGATTTGATCTTCTTCATCTATCGCGAGGAAGTCTACAACCCCGAAACGCAGAACAAGGGGCTCGCCGAGATCATCCTCGCCAAGCAGAGAAACGGCCCCACCGGCATGAAGAAACTGACGTTCCTGGGTGCCCACACCCGCTTCGAGAATTACGCCGATTCCAGCCGGTTCTAGCCTACCGTGAGAGACCCCCCGGCTCTGCCGGGGTGGCAGTAGAAGTTTGACGTATCCGAGAGTGACTTGTGAAAACTCCGCATGGGGTGCTCACAACAGGTGCGAAAGCGATTTTGGGAAAAGGGTGAACACGAACGCGCAAATCGGGAGAGCGAAAGATGTGGTGTTCATCGCGGCACACTGACGAAGATGGCGGAAGCACAATTGCGGTAGCACCAGCGGGAAGCGTATCCCGTTCCTTAGCACGGCAAGTGACCTCTGAACTGTGGGCCGCGACAGCGGCCCTTCCAGCCGCTTTGAGCGGCTCACAACCTAAAGCCTCCGGCTCTGCCGGAGGATACTTACTCCCCGGATTTCATATCATTCCATCCGGGCTACAGCGACTATAGTTACAGCGCTTCGGCGGCGTAATCCGCGAGCCGCGAGCGCTCGCCGCGGGCGAGCGTCACATGTCCGCTGTGCGCCCAGCCCTTCATGCGGTCCACCACGTAGGTGATGCCCGAGCTGCCCTCGGTGAGATAGGGCGTATCGATCTGCGCGATATTGCCGAGACACACGACCTTGGTGCCGGGGCCGGCACGCGTGATCAACGTTTTCATCTGTTTCGGGGTCAGGTTCTGCGCTTCGTCGATGATGAGGTACTTGTTGATGAAGGTGCGCCCGCGCATGAAGTTGAGCGATTTGACCTTGATGCGCGAGCGGATCAAGTCCCGGGTGGCTGCGCGTCCCCATTCCCCGGCCTCGTCGTCGGTCTTGTTGAGCACGTCCAGATTGTCTTCCAGCGCGCCCATCCACGGATTCATCTTTTCCTCCTCGGTGCCCGGAAGAAAACCGATGTCCTCGCCCACCGGTACCGTGACGCGCGTCATGATGATCTCCGAGTAGGTCTTGTTCTCGAGCGTTTGCGTGAGGCCGGCCGCAAGCGTCAGCAGCGTCTTGCCGGTGCCGGCCTGGCCGAGCAGGGTGACAAAATCGATCTCCGGGTTCATGAGGACGTTGAGCGCGAAGTCCTGTTCACGATTGCGCGCGGTGACCCCCCACACGTTGTGGCGGTGGTGGCCGTAGTCCTTGAGCGTCTGCAGGATCGCCGTCTTGCCGCTCACTTCCCTGACCTGGGCGTAAAACGGCTTCTCGTCCTCCAGAAACACGAACTGATTGACCAGCAGGCTCGGGCAGAGCGGGCCTCTCACGCGGTAGTAGGTGTGCCCGCCCTGCTGCCAGGACTCCATGTCGCGCCCGTGCTTGTCCCAGAAATCGTGCGGCAGCGCCCGGGTGCCGGTGTAAAGGAGGTCGGTATCCTCGAGCACCTTGTCGTTGAAGTAATCCTCGGCGGCGAGCCCCAGCGCCCGCGCCTTGATGCGCATGTTGATGTCCTTGCTGACCAGGATCACGTCGCGCTTGGGATGGATGTCCTGCAGATGCCTGACCACGCCGATGATCTGGTTGTCGGCTTTGCCGCTCGCCAGCCGCGCCGGAAGGTCGCCGTTGATCGCCTCGGTCTGCAGGAACAGCCGGCCGGTGGCGCTCTTGTCGCCGTGCAGTTCCAGCGCAATGCCGTCGACGATGTTCGAGTCGGCGTGGCTGATGAGTTCGTCGAGGTAGCGGCTCGCCTGGCGCGCGTTGCGCGCGACTTCCGAGACGCCATTCTTGTTGTTGTCGAGTTCCTCGAGGGTGGCCATCGGGATGTAGATATCGTGCTCTTCGAAGCGGAACAGGCTGGTGGGATCGTGCATCAGCACGTTGGTGTCGAGCACGAAGAACTTGGTGGAGGCGGGGAACCGGGCAACGACTGAAGCGGGCTTGCGCTGGATCATGGGTCTCCTTGACGGTGAGGCCTGACGAGTGATGAGTGATGAGTGATGGGTGATGGGTGATGGGGATGCCACAACTCACAGCGGATCACCTGATCGCTCCCATCACTCATTACCCATAACCGTTTTTATTTGAGCGTCTTTACGAATTCCAGCACCTCTCGGACGTGGTCCGGCACCTTGACGCCGCGCCACTCCCTGCACACGATACCGCGCGCGTCGATCACGAAGGTGCTGCGCTCGATGCCGCGCACCTTCTTGCCGTACATGTTTTTCATCCTGATGACATCGAACAGCTTGCACGCGGTCTCGTCCGCGTCGGAAAGCAGGTCGAACGGGAAATTCATCTTGGCCTTGAAGTTTTCGTGCGACTTCAGGCTGTCGCGCGATACGCCATAGACGTCGCAGCCGAGCTTCGCGAACTGCGGGTGGAGATCCCGGAACTGCTGCCCTTCGGTGGTGCAGCCGGGCGTATTGTCTTTGGGGTAGAAGTAGAGGACGAGGTTCTTGCCTTTGGCGCTCGAGAGGCGGAACGTTTTTCCGCCGGTCGCGGGAAGTTCAAAATCTGGCGCAGGTTGGTCTAGCATTCGAGCGGCCATCTCCTTGTCTTACGGACTCTTAGCTCTACTGTGTCATGAAACTTGGAGTGAACGTAGCCCGGATGGAATGAAATGGAATCCGGGAGAGGAATTCCCGGAATCCGCTTCGCTCCTTCCAGGCTACGATACTTTCGTGACACAGTAAGATTAGTGGTTTGCCGTCAATCTTGACTGAATTGGAGGCCGCACGCAAGGGTGCGGAGCTACGCCAGAAACTCTCCGCCCTGGAGCGCCACCGGGCGGGCGCGATCCGGCATGTCGCCGTCGATGACGCTGTGACGAGGCAAATGCGCGAGGTCGATGCCGTTCATGTAATCGCCGAGTGCCGTCGGCGTGTATCCCTGCGCGCGCCAGCCCGCCAGCAACGCGTCGAAAACGGAGAGGAACTTCATGCCTTCCCATTCCGCACGCAGCGTATAGACATGGCCGGCTGGCGGCGGCGTTTCGCTCAAGCGCAACACGCGCTCTGCGACGTTGTCCCGGGTAATTCCGTCGCGGCCCATCAATTCGTCGAGCGGAGGCAGCGTCGTCGGCAGTTGCGGACAAGCCATGATTTCGGCGTTGTAGACGGGTAGGAAAGGGCAGGTGCCGCGGGTGTCTGAACCGTAACGAAAACCCAGCCGTTGCGTGAGGCGATAGGCATGCCGGTTCATCTGCCAGCCGGCCGCCCCATGCGCGTGGGCGGGCTCGTCGAAGATCCTCATGAAGCACTCACACGCACGCCGCATCTCTCGTCGCGTCCACTTCTGGTCTGCGCTGCGGACGCCGCGCTCCCAGCGCACACGATCGAAGGCGTGGATGCCGACCTCGAAGCCGGCGTTGCGCACCCCGCGCAGTTCGTTGCGGCAGCGCCAGCCGATGTCGCCGCCTGGCAGCCACGTCTGTCCCAGGGCATGGTCCGGTCCCAGCGTGAAGAAGAAGGTGGCGCGTGCATGGTGCTTGATCAGGAGATCCATCAACTGCGGGACGCCTTCCCGGGTCCCGCGGCGCGTCCTGACGTCGATCTTGAGGCCCAGTTTCATGATTTAAGGAAGGCGACAGGAGACAGGCGATAGGCGTGAAACAACAATGCACGGGAGGCGTAGCGCGTCACGCCGCGCCCTTGTCGCCTTGCTTCTCTTGCCGCTCTCCTCGCGCCTCTCGATTTTCCTCGCTTGTCGCCTTTCGCGGTTCGTGGGAGAGGCATTGCTGGGCGAGGCGTTTGAATTCGCCTTCGTCGGTTGCCGCAAGCTCGAGCCGGAGCGCGCTGGAGAGGCGGGGATAGTGCTTGAGCGTGGAGCGCGTGTATGCGGGGTCGTAATGCATTACCAGCAGCGCCTCGGTGAGTTCGTCCCAGCGCTGCGCGAAAGCGAGTTTTTTCCATTCAGCGATCACCGCGCGGCCGTACAGGCCGGACAGGCATTCGAGCTTCGCGACAAGCGTCGCGGGCTCGGAGATGAAATGCACATATTCCGCCTTGAGCAGGGCCACGCGCAGCCGCACGGGCGCTTCCAGGACTGCGCAAGGGCTCGCCCACATCGCCGCGATGAGCGCATCGGGGACGCGCAGAGCGCCGATCTTCTTGCTTTCGGCTTCGACGTAAATCGAGCGCGATGGAGAAAACCGGCGCAGCGCGTTCCAGATGAGGCTCTCGAACATTTTCTGCGACGGTTGCGGCATGTCCGGCAGGTTGCCCAGCACCGAGCCGCGGTGCGCGGCCAGGGCTTCGAGATCGAGCACCTGGCCGCCGCATTCCTCGAGCGCGCGCAGGAGCCGGCTCTTGCCCGAACCGGTGAGCCCGCATACGGCGCGCCATTCGTACTGCGCGGGCAGCACCGCAAGATCAGCCAGAACCCGGCGGCGATAGGCCTTGTAGCCGCCATCGAGCTGGGCGACGCGCCACCCGACCTGCCGCAACACGTGCGCCAGCGCGCCGCTGCGGCTGCCGCCGCGCCAGCAATAGACGAGCGGCCGCCACTCGCGCGGGCGGTTGTGGAAGCGTTCGCGCAGATGGTGCGCAATATTGGCGCTGATCAATGCCGCGCCGGTTTTCTTCGCTTCGAATGAAGAGACCTGCTGGTAGAGGGTGCCGACGCGCGC
This sequence comes from Betaproteobacteria bacterium, assembly GCA_016202565.1. Classification (GTDB taxonomy): domain Bacteria; phylum Pseudomonadota; class Gammaproteobacteria; order Burkholderiales; family SG8-41; genus DSOT01. The sequence continues at coordinate 4,673 of JACQOK010000277.1, forward strand.
GCGCTCGTCGTTGCTGAGCACCGGGCAGCTCACGGCGCCCGGGATGTGATCCTCCGCGAACTCACCCTCGGAGCGCACATCGATGATCTCGTCAAACCCGGACAGTTGTGTTACGGTTACAGTCGAAAGCCCGCGAGCGGTCGACTTCGACGCGGGTGGTGGCGGCGCAGTGATTTTCGCGACACTGTGCATATCGTTGCGGCGGTTCATCGCATATAGTTTAAGCGAAAAATGAACAAACCTTCAGAAGGCGCTTCAGTCAGGCTTACGCAGCTCACGCACGGCGGCGGGTGAGGCTGTAAGTTGACGCCAGCGTTGCTGAGCGAAGTGCTGACGCGATCGACGGCGGCCAGGGTCTTTGCGGATCTTCTGGTCGGCACCGAGACGAGCGATGATGCCGCGGTTTATCGCATCAACGATACGCAGGCGATCGTCGCGACCACCGATTTCTTCATGCCGATCGTGGATGACCCCTTTGATTTCGGCTGCATCGCCGCGACCAACGCGATTTCGGACGTGTATGCGATGGGTGCCCGGCCGTTCCTCGCGCTGGCGCTGCTCGGCATGCCGGTCGGCAAGCTGCCGGCGGAGGTCATTCAAAGCATCGTCGCGGGCGGCCGATCGGTGTGCGATGCGGCCGGTATCCCGATCGGCGGCGGCCACTCGATCGATTCACTGGAGCCGATCTACGGTCTGGTCGCGCTCGGGCTGGTGCATCCGGACAAAGTCAAGCGCAACAACGCTGCGCGGCCGGGGGATGTGTTGATCCTGGGCAAGGCGCTGGGCGTGGGGATCATGAGTGCGGCGCTCAAGAAAGGCGAATTGCGCGAAAAGGCCTATCGGCAGTTGCTCGAAACCACGACGCAGCTCAATACACCGGGCATCGCGCTTGCGGAAATGCCGGGGGTGCATGCGCTGACGGACGCCACCGGCTTTGGCCTGCTCGGCCACCTGCTCGGGATCTGTCGCGGATCGCGATTGAAAGCGGAACTCAGCTTCGACCGGATTCCCGTCCTGTCGGCCGCGCGCCATCTCGTGCAGCAGGGTTTTTGGACCGGCGCCTCGGACCGCAATTGGGCGAGCTATCAGCACGAGGTGACGCTGGCGCCGGGGGCGCCGGATTGGCAGAAGAAGCTCCTCACCGATCCCCAGACGAGCGGCGGGCTGATCGTTGCCTGCGAAGCGGAAGCCGCGCCGGCGGTGCTCGAGATTTTCAGGCAGCAAGGCTTCAAGCACGCGACGCAGATCGGTCGGCTCGTGGCCGGGGCGCCGTCGGTGGTCGTTTCCTGACCGCGGTAACAGAAGGTAGCCCGGATGGAATGAAATGAAATCCGGGAACAACGATTCCCGGAATCCGCTTCGCTTCTTCCGGGCTACCTGCTGGTTCGAACCGTCCAGCGCTCATTCCCGCTTAAGCAGCGGGCGCAGCGCCTTCCACACCGTTTCCGCGATGAGAGGCTGCGCCCGCGCCGTCGGGTGTATGCCGTCGGCCTGGAAATATTCGTGGTTCTCCGCGAAACCGTCGAGCATGAACGGCACCAGCGGCAATTTCCGCTCCCTGGCGATGCCCGCGAAAACGCGATGGAACTTTTCGGTGTAGGGCGCACCGTAGTTGGGTGGCAGCCGCATGCCGATCAGCAGGACTTTCGTTTTGAATCGGCGGCACGACTCGATCATCGCTTCCAGATTGGCGCGCATCGTCTCCAGGTTCTGGCCGCGCAGCCCGTCATTGGCGCCGAGGGCGAGGATCACGATCGCGGGACGATGCGCTTCGAGCGCGGCTTCGATGCGATTTCTGCCGCCGCCCGTGGTTTCGCCGCTGATACTCGCGTTCGCTATCTTATAATCGGGCCTTTCATCGCGTAATCGACGTTCGAGCAGGCTGACCCAGCCTTGCTCCAGCGGGAGCCCGTAACCGGCGGACAGGCTGTCGCCGAAGACCAGAATGGTGGCCGCCGCCGCCATCTGCGGCAACGTGAGAAACAGCGCGATAAGGAAACGTACGAGCATGCTGACCAGTTCCGCGTCCATTGTGCGGGTGACCGCCCTCACCAGGCAAGTCGCCACCGGCGATGCGCAGTTGACCATCCTGCAGGACGTAAGTTTCGAGGTGATGCCCGGCGAGGCGGTCGCCATCGTCGGCGTGTCGGGCTCCGGCAAGTCGACGCTGCTGGGGCTGCTTGCCGGACTCGACACCCCGAGTTCGGGGCGGGTGCAGATCAACGGTCACGACCTGTACGCGCTCGATGAGGATGGACGCGCGGAGTTGAGGGGCCGCATGGTGGGCTTCGTGTTTCAATCGTTCCAGCTGCTGCCGGCCATGACCGCGCTGGAGAACGTGATGCTGCCGCTCGAACTTGCCGGAGACCTCGCGGCGCGCGAGGCCGCGCGTGCCATGCTCGATCGCGTGGGCTTGGGCGGCCGCCTCCATCACTATCCCAAGCAACTCTCCGGCGGGGAACAGCAGCGGGTCGCCATTGCGCGCGCCTTCGTCACGCGCCCCGCGCTGCTCCTCGCTGATGAACCGACCGGCAATCTCGATGCGGCGACCGGGGCGCAGGTGATCGATCTGATGTTCGAGCTCAACCACGAGCAGCGCACGACCCTGCTGCTGGTCACCCACGACGAGTCGCTGTCGCGGCGTTGCACGCGGGTTTTGCGCCTTGCCGGGGGCCGGCTGGAAAACGGCAAGAACTTGACATGAGTCTCGTGCGGGAATTCAGGCTCGCGCTGCGGCTGCTCGGGCGCGACCAGCGCGCGGGGGAACTGCTGCTCATCGGTCTTGCGCTCATCATCGCGGTGGCGAGTGTGACCACCGTCGGCTTTTTTGCGGACCGCGTGCACCGGGCATTGAACCGGCAGGCCAATCAACTGCTGGGCGCCGACCTGGTCGCGGTTGCCGATCGCCCCCTGCCGCCCGAATTCGAGACCGAAGCGCGCCGGCGCGGTCTTGCGGTCACCCGCATGCTGCGCTTTCCCAGCATGGTGATCCGCGGGGAGAAGAACGTGCTCGCGAGCGTCAAGGCGGTGGCTGGCGGCTATCCGCTGCGCGGCGAGGTGCGCATTGCCGATCGTCTCTACGGTGCCGATCGACCCGCCACCGACATTCCCGCGCGAGGTACGGCATGGGTCGACGAAAGACTGTTCACGCAGCTGGAGCTTGCCATCGGCGATGTGGTTAACCTCGGCACAGCGCAATTCAGGGTGGCAGCGATTCTCACGCACGAGCCGGACAGCGCGATCGGTTTCATCAACTCCGGTCCGCGCGTCTACGTGAACGAGTCGGACCTCGCCGCAACCGGACTCGTACAGACCGGGAGCCGTATTCGCTACCGCCTGCAGCTGGCCGGTGCCGACGCGGGGATTGACGCCTACCGTGAATGGGCGCTGCCGCGGCTTGAGCCGGGTCAGCGCATCGAAGGCATTCGCGATGCGCGGCCGGAGATCAGGTCGGCACTTGACCGCGCCGAGAAGTTCCTGAACCTCGCCGCGCTGGTGAGCGTGATACTGGCCGCCGTTGCCATTGCGCTCTCCGCCCGGCGCTTCCTGCAGCGTCACCTGGATGGTTGCGCCATGATGCGTTGCGTAGGCGCCTCGCAGGGGCTGGTGATGCGGCTGTATCTCATGCACTTCGCCGTGATGGGGATCGTGGCGAGCCTCCTGGGCTGCACGGTCGGGGTGCTGGCGCAGCTCGCCCTTTCATACTGGCTCGCGAGCCTCGCTTCGGTGCAGCTGCCGGCGCCCGGCTGGCTGCCGGCTTTACATGGAGTGGCGACGGGTCTGGCGCTCCTGCTCGGTTTTGCCCTGCCGCCGCTTGCCGCGATCGGCAAAGTGCCGACGTTACGCGTGCTGCGGCGCGAACTCGGCGCCCCTCGGGGCATGGGTCTTGCCGGCTATGCGCTGGCGTTCGCCGTGATTGCGGGACTCATCTTGTGGAAGGCTCACGACCTGGAGCTCGGCGGTCTGGTGTTGGGTGGATTCGTCGCCGCCATGCTGGTCGCCGGCGTGGTGACGTGGCTGCTCATCACCCTGCTTGCGCGTGTGCGCAACCGCGGCGTCGCGTGGCGTTTCGGCATTGCCAACCTGCGTCGTCACATCCTCGGCAGCATCCTGCAGGTGGTGGCGCTCGGAATCGGGATCATGGCGCTGCTCACGCTCACGTTGATCCGCGGCGACCTGCTCAAGGCGTGGCAGACGAGCCTGCCGCCGCATGCGCCCAACCGTTTCATCGTCAACATCCAGCCTGATCAAATCAGGCCGCTGGCCGAGTTCTTTGCCGCGCGCGGCGTCGTCCGGCCGCCGGTTTTTCCGATGGTGCGGGGACGGCTCATCCGGATCAACGAGCGCAGCGTCGCTTCGGCTGATTACGTGGACGATCGCGCCAAGCGCCTGATCGATCGCGAGTTCAACCTGTCGTGGGCGACGGCAATGCAGGCGGACAACGAGATCGTGTCCGGTCGCTGGTGGGAGGCAACCGCCGCCCGCGCGGACCAGTTCTCGATGGAGAACGGCATCGCGGAAACGCTCGGGGTGCGGATCGGGGACGTGCTGACCTTCGACGTTGCGGGCCAGCGGGTAGCAGGCACTGTCACCAGTCTGCGCAAGGTCGACTGGGATTCCTTCAACGTGAACTTTTTCGTCATGGCGCCGCCGGGCCTGCTCGAGCGCTACCCGGCGAGCCATATCACGAGTTTTTACCTGCCGCCCGGACGAGTGGATCTGCTCAACGCACTGGTGCAGGCGTTTCCCAACTTCCTGCTGATCGATGTGGCCCAGATCATGGCGCAGGTGCAGAAGATGATGGACCAGGTCGCGCGCGCGGTGCAATTCGTGTTTCTGTTTACTCTACTGGCGGGGCTGGTCGTGCTTTACGCTGCGATTGCCAGCACGCAGGACGAACGCCTGTATCAGGCCACGATCATGCGCACGCTTGGCGCAAGCCGCGCCCAGATTACCTACGCGAACCTCGCGGAGTTCGCCGCGATCGGCGCGCTGTCGGGGCTGCTCGCGGCAGCGGGCGCCAATGCCCTGGGTTTCATCCTCGCGATCAAGGTGCTCAACCTGAGCTACGCTTTCAACGGCGCGGTATGGCTGGTCGGGGTCGGGTGCGGCACCGCCGGCATCGCCGCCGCCGGTTATCTTGGAACGCGCAGAGTGCTCGGCATCGCGCCCCTGCAGGTGCTGCAACGCATTGCGTGATAACCGCAAAGGCGCAAAGACGCGGAGGGTCGCAAAGAAAAATATACAAGACCTTTGCGTTGCCTTTGCGCTTTCGCGTCTTTGCGGTGGATTTTGCCGGCATTGTCGACGCGCCAAGCGCGGCGCCGAGGGTGGCTGGGTTATACTTTGCCCATTTCCGGAACCCTGATGCCTGAAGTCTTCTACGCATTGCTCGGCTTGCTCGGTCTGATCGCCCTGGCGGGGCTGATCGTGCCGCTCGCGAGGCAGCTTCGAGCACTGAGGACGCTGTCCGAACAACTTGCAGCGGTCCTCGACCAGAAACATCGTGCGATGCTCGTCGATCTGCACGACGGACTCGGGAAACAGACCGAGCGGGTCGCTGCGGCGCTTACCGAAAGCTCGGAGCGATTGCGCCAGATCACCTCGCAGGAGCTCACGCAAACCCGGGAAGCGATGCAGGCGCTGCAGTTGACACTGGCGCGGAATCTTGGCGAAAGCCGCGAGGCCATGATGGAGAAGCTCGCCAACACGACGCAGACGCTCAATGCCCGGATCGATGAGCGGCTCGAGCAGATCAGCGGCCGGGTCAGCGAGCGGCTCGACGAAGGCTTCCGCAAGACCAACGAAACCTTCGTCAACGTGATGACGCGGCTTGCCACGATCGACGAAGCGCAGAAGAAGATCGAGAGCCTCACCGGCAGTGTGGTGAGTCTGCAGGAACTGCTGGGGGACAAGCGGGCACGCGGCGCTTTCGGCGAGGTGCAGCTGGAAGCGCTGGTGCGAAACGCGCTGCCGGCGAGCGCTTTCGAAATGCAGGCGACGCTCACCAACGGCACGCGCGCCGACTGCGTCCTCAAGTTGCCGGCTCCCACGGCCAAGATCGCGATCGACTCCAAGTTTCCGCTGGAGAACTATCATCGCATGTTCGATCCGGAAGCGAACGACGCCGACCGCGCGCTGGCGCAAAAGCAGTTCCGGCAGGATGTGAAGCGCCACGTCGATGCGATCAGCAGCAAGTACATCATTCCGGGCGAGACCGCCGACGGAGCGGTGATGTTCGTGCCGGCCGAGGCGGTATTCGCGGAGATCCACGCGCACCACGGGGAGATCGTCGAATATGCGATCGTGAAGCGGGTGTGGATCGTTTCTCCGACCACTTTGATGGCGGTGCTCAATACGGCGCGAGCGGTGTTGAAGGACGTCGAAACACGGCGCCAGGTTCACATCATCAAGGACGAACTTGCCAAGCTCGCCAGGGACTTCGCGCGTTTCGACGAACGCATGCGCCGGCTTGCCGATCATATCCGTCAGGCCAATGACGACGCCCAGCAGGTGCAGGTGAGCAGCCGCAAGATTTCGGAGCGGTTCGCCAGCATCGAGCGCGTTGAGCTCGATCAATCCGAGAACCCGCAGTTGCGCGTCGTCGAACTGCGGGACGAAAATAAGGCTGGATCATGATCCGGGTGTCGGTGTTGACCGCACAGCGCGCATGAAATGGTTTACCGAGTGGCGCCGCGCGCGGATTCTCAAGCGCGCGGCGCTCGACGAAAAGCTGTGGCTCGGAACGATCGAGCGCTACCCTTTCCTGCGGGCGCTCTCGAATGCCGAGCACACGCGGCTCAGGAACGCGGTGGTCCTGTTCCTGCACGAGAAGTCGATTCACGGGGCCGCCGGACTTGAAATCCGCGACGAGATGCGGGTGTCGATTGCGGCACAGGCGTGTATCCTGATTCTGAACCTCGATCTGGATTATTACCGCGGATGGATCGAGGTCGTCGTCTATCCGGACGAATTCGTGGCAACCTACGAATTCGTCGACGAAGATGGTGTTGCGCACGTGGTTCAAGAGCCGATGTCGGGCGAGTCCTGGCTGCAGGGTCCGGTGATTCTTTCCTGGGCGGACGCCAGGGGGGCGGGATACGGCTACAACGTCGTGATTCACGAGTTCGCGCATAAGCTGGATATGCTGAACGGCGATGCCAATGGGTTCCCCCCGCTGCACGCGGACATGAGCCGCGAGATATGGTCGCGGGTGTTTGCGGCCGCCTACGAGGATTTCTGCGCACGCGTCGACCGGGGGGAAGACAGCTTGATTGATTCCTACGCGGCGGAAAGTCCGGCCGAGTTCTTTGCCGTGACGAGTGAGGCATTCTACGAGATTCCGCAGGCCGTGCAGTCGAGCTACCCCGAGGTCTATCGCCAGCTCGCCTTGTTTTATCGCCAGGATCCCGCCGCGCGCCTGCAGCGGATTCCGGCCTGCGATTCCGCAGCGGCAACGGCATGAAATCGGCCCCGCGCGCGCTGCCCTCCAAATCGAGCCATGCGCTGCCGATCGGCTTCGGCATGTTGCTCGCGCTCATTGTGGTTGTGACCGTATTGGGTGTCATGGTCGCGAACATGGAGGAGGTGATCCAGGCGAGCGCCGCGGCCCGCAGCACGCTGCTGCTGAACGTCGCCTTGGGAGTGCTGGGCCTGCTCGCCGGCGGTTTTATCGCGGTGCTCGTTACGCGGCAGGTGATGCGCACCGAAAACGCGCTCGAACTCGAAAAGGAGCTGGCGCAGGTGACGTTGCACTCGATCGGCGATGGTGTCATCACGACCGATGCCGACGGCCGTGTGGAATATCTGAACCCGATCGCCGAGCGCTATACGGAGTGGTCCACCGACGAGGCGCGCGGCCGGCCCCTCGGGGAAATCTACCGGGTCATTGATGAACGCACCGGGAAGGCCATCGAGCCGTTGGGACAGGTTGGCGGTGTGGACTCGCGCGAAGAAATGGAAGCCGCGTCCATGCGGCTGGTGAGTCGCAGCGGGCGGGAGTGCCCGATTCGCTTTTCCTGTGCGCCGATCAGCGCCCGCAGCGGCAAGCCGCTCGGCATGATCGTCGTGTTTCACGACATCAGCCAGATCCGCGCCATGGCGCAGCAACTGATCTGGCAGGCAAGCCACGATGCGCTGACGGGTCTCGTCAACCGCCGCGAATTCGAGCGGCGGCTGACCGAACTGATCGAAACCGCCCGCGGCAAGGGCCGCGAACACGCCCTGATGTTCATGGACCTCGACAACTTCAAGGCGGTCAACGACACCTGCGGGCACAGCGCGGGCGACGAGCTGCTGCGCCAGCTCACGGCGGTCATGCTGACCCGCATGCGCGGCAGCGACACGCTGGCGCGGCTCGGCGGCGACGAGTTCGGCGCGTTGCTCGAATCGTGCCCGCCGGACCAGGCGCTGCGGATCGCCCACGCCAAGCGCGAGACGGTGCGCGAGTTCCGGTTCGTATGGGAGAACACGACCTTCAGCGTCGGGGTCAGCATCGGGCTGGTGCCGATCAACGCGGACAGCGGCAATCTCAACCAGGTGCTGGGTTTCGCGGACGCCTGCTGTTACGAGGCCAAGAACAAGGGCCGCGACCGCGTTCAGGTCCATCGTCCGCAGGAGAGCGATCTCGCCGGCAAGCACAGCGAATTGCAACTGGTGTCGCAGATCAATCGCGCTTTCGAGCTGGGCCAGTTCCGGCTCTACCGGCAGCGTATCGTGCCGCTCGCGGCGAACGCTTCGCAACAGCCCTATTACGAGGTGCTGGTGCGGATGCTCGACCGGTCCGGCGCGCTGGTGCCGCCCACCGGTTTCATGCCGGCGGCCGAACGCTACAACCTGCTGACTTCCATCGAACGCTGGGTGATCAGCTCGCTGGTGGAGTTCCTGCATCGACAATGGCAGGCGGGCGCGATTCCGCATCAGCCCGGGCCGGACGGCACGCGCGGCTACTATGCGGTGAATCTGTCGGGCGCCAGCATCAACGACAAGAGCTTTCCGGAATTTCTGCGGAACCTCTTGACGCGTTATGAGCTGCCGCACGGCCTGTTGTGCTTCGAAATCACCGAAACGACCGCCATTTCCAATCTCAACAAGGCGGCGGAACTGATGCACGAACTGAAGGGCATGGGTTATCGCTTCGCGCTCGACGATTTCGGCACGGGCATGTCGTCGTTTGCCTACCTCAAGTATCTCCCTGTCGATTACCTCAAGATCGCCGGAATGTTCGTGAAGGACATGGCGGACGACGCGATGGATTACGCGATCGTCGACGCCATAAACCGCATCAGCCACATCCTCGGCATGCAGACCGTCGCCGAATCGGTCGAGGATGCGCAGACACTGGAACGGGTCACTGCGCTCAAGGTCGATTTCGCGCAGGGATATTACATCGCCGAGCCGGAGGCCCTGGTTGCAGGCGAAGGGGCTGAACGGGCGCTCATGCCGGCGTGAAGGGGCGTCGCTTGAAGCGGGAATACCTGCTCGCCGTCGACCTAGGCGGCACCAAGACGGAAGTCGCCCTCGCTGCGGGGGAGCGGGACTGGCCCGGCATCGTCGCGCGCCGGGTCTACGCGAGTCAGGAGTTCGAGGGGCTCGACGCGATCATCGCGGATTTTCTGGCGCGACCCGATGCCCGGAAGCATGCCGGCGCGCTCGCGGCCGCATGTATCTCGGTCGCCGGGCCGGTTGAAGGAGAGCGCGCGACCACGACCAATCTGGAATGGGCGATCAGTGCCAAGGCGCTGGGCGAACGGTTCGCCGTGCCCGCGGTGCGGCTCATCAACGACTTTGCCGCTGCGGGTGTGGGCATCGCGCGCCTCGATCCGGGCGATCTCGAAACACTGCAGGAAGGGCAGCCGGTTACGCATGGCGCGCGGGCGATCATCGGCGCGGGCACCGGACTGGGTGTGGCACTGATGATGTGGGATGGGAAGGACTACGCGGTTCACGCCTCGGAAGCCGGCCACGTCGATTTCGCGCCGCTCGACCAGATTCAGGACGGCCTGGTCGCCCATCTGCGCCGTTTGCATGGTCGCGTCTCGTACGAACGCGTGCTTTCCGGGCCCGGGCTGGCACAGATATTCCATTATTTGAAGGACTGCGGCGTCGATGCGCCATCCCGCGCGATGCTCGAGGCAGCGGAAAAGGAGCCGGACACAGCCGTCGTGGTCAGCGAGTTCGGACTGAGACAGCACGATCCGCTGGCGGCGCGGGCCCTCGATTTGTTCGCCACGGTATACGGCGCGTTTGCGGGCAATATCGCGCTTGCCGTGCTGGCCCGCGGCGGCGTTTTCATCGCGGGCGGCATCGCTCCGAAAATCGTCGAGAAGTTGAAAGACGGCACATTCATGCGTGCGTTCACCGACAAGGGCCGTTTCGGTGATTTGCTGTCGACCTTTCCCGTCCACGTGGTGCTGAATTCCAGCGTCGGCCTCTACGGCGCGCTCGAGCTGGCGGGCCGGCTTGCCAGGGGAGGCGTGAAGCGAAAGGTGAAAGGCGAAAGGCGTGAGGCGTGAGTCTAGAAGTTATCTCAAAAATGTCGTTACGCGTTCACCTCTCGACTTCGCCCCGTTCGTCCCGAGCGTAGCCCGGCGAAGTCGAGGGACGAACGGCGGCTACGCTCGAGGAGAACGGTATTTTGAGATGGGTTCTAACCTCGTTCCGCGTCCGTCTCGAACGACTGCAGCTCTTCCCGGGTGTTGATATTGCTGAAAGCCGCGGCTTCGTCGTCGAAGAGTACTTCAACCACACTTAACGTCGCGTACCAGGCGTCGATTTTGCGCCCGCCACCGGACAGAAACGCGGTGAGGCCGTGCAGCAGAGACTTGCGGCACAGGCAGAACACGGGGTGAGGCTGGTCACCGGTTTTGGCCACGGCAATGTCGGCACCATGCTGCTCCCTCTCTGAAGAGAGGCGCGCGACCAGATCGCTGGGCAAAAACGGCGAATCGCACGGTACGGTAGCGATCAGATCGTGCCGGGCTTCCGCCATACCGCGCTGCAATCCGGCGAGGGGTCCGGCAAACCCGTCGATCGCATCCGGTATTACCCGATAGCCGAACCGCGCGTAGGTTTCCAGATTCTGATTGGCGTTGATCAGCAGTTCGTCCACCTGCGGTGCAAAACGCTCAATCACCCATTGCACCAGCGGTTTGCCGCGCAGGTCCCTCAGTCCCTTGTCGACGCGACCCATGCGCCGACCGAGTCCGCCGGCGAGGATTACGCCGGTTATGGGTGACGAGCGACGGGTGGCGGGTGACAAGTTGCCCATGGTCGGGTCACGGCGTGAGCGCTGACTGCCCGGCACTTATAGCCCGCTCTTACGCGAGCATGGTCGGCATGATGGATTTCATAAAGCGATGCTTGCCGGTGAACAGCAGATAGCGCTTGTTCACGGCACGCCCAAGCATGGTGATGCCGACTTTGGCTGCGACCTCGTATCCCATTTGCGTCAGCCCCGAGCGCGAAACGAGAAAAGGAATCTGCATTTGTGCCGCCTTGATGACCATTTCCGAGGTGAGCCTGCCGGTCGTATAGAAGATCTTGTCCGAACCATCGACCCGATCCAGCCACATTTGTCCGGCGATGGCGTCGACCGCATTGTGGCGGCCAACGTCTTCGATGAAATAGAGAATTTCGGCGCCGTCGGCAAGCGCGCATCCATGCACCGCCCCCGCGTTCTTGTAAATCGTTTCG
>JACQOK010000018.1 GCA_016202565.1 Betaproteobacteria bacterium
CCGTGGTATCGATGCGATTCTTTGCCAGGATCTCCAGCGCGAACGGATTGACTTTTCCGGCGGGGTGGCTGCCGGCGCTGTAGGCCGTGAAGCGGCCCCCGCCTCTCGCGTTGAGATAAGCCTCGGCCAGGATCGAGCGCGCGGAGTTGCCCGTGCACAGGAACAGTACGTTGAAGTTCTTCATGCGCAGCAGGTGCGCCCGGCTTTGGCTTCAGCAGCCGCAGGTTCGGCGGCTGGCTTTGTTCCGCGGATGAAGGCGCTCATGAACTTGCCGTCAACCTGGGGACCCACCACGCGGAGGTCGATTCCTTTGTCCTCGAGAAACCCCTTGGCGTCCTCGACCCGGTAGATCCGGGTCGGCTCGATGTCAATGTTCTGGAAGCCGGCCGCCGCGAGCTTTGCACGGTAGTCATTTTCTTCCAGCGCTCCCGCTATGCACCCGACCCAAAGCAGCATGCTGTCCCGGATTTCCGAGGGGACCGCGCCCCTCGTCACCACGTCGGACACCGCGAAGCGCCCGCCGGGCTTGAGAACCCGGAACGCTTCGCGCAGCACGCGGTCCTTGTCTGCCGCCAGATTGATCACGCAATTCGAGATGATGACGTCCACCGAGTTGTCGGGCAGCGGGATATGCTCGATCTCGCCCTTCAGGAACTCGACGTTCTGCGCCCCGGCTTTGCGCTTGTTCTCGTTGGCGAGCGCGAGCATCTCGTCGGTCATGTCGAGCCCGTAAGCCTTGCCGGTGGGACCGACGCGCTTCGCGGAGAGGAGAACGTCAATGCCGCCGCCCGATCCGAGATCCAGCACGACCTCGCCGGGCTTCAGCTCCGCCAGCGCCGTGGGGTTTCCGCAGCCGAGCGAAGCCAGCACCGCGGCCTCGGGCAGTTCGCTGGTCTGCCCCGCCTCATACAAGTTGCTCGTGATCGGATCGCAGGATTGCCCCTTGTCGCGCGATCCGCCGCAGCAAGATGCTTTCGCGCCGGTTGAAACGTTCAATGCGGCCTGCGCGTAGCGTTCCCTGACGACGCTCTTGATGTCGGTCTTTTCCATGGCTTCTCCTATCCGCAAATGTTGACGATCTTCTTCGGACTGATCGCCTTGCTGCGCGTACAGCACTCCGAATACAGGAATGCGAGCAACTCCTGAAGCGCGCCGCAGTTCGCCCGGTAGCGCAGGTACGTGCCTTCCCGCTGGACCTCGACCAGGCCCTCGTTCTTCAGCTTGTCCAGATGGTGGGACAGGTTCGAAGCGGACACGTCCAGCTCGGCCTGGATCTCGCCCACCACCATGCCGTCGGGGTGGCTCGCGAGCAGCAGCTGCATAATCCGCAACCGCGATTCCGCTCCCATTGCCGCAAACATGTCGGCGTAGCGAATGATCTGTTCCGCGCTGACTGGTTTCATGGTTTGGCGCTCCGGTTCAATACTTCAATGATAATTGAACTATCGAATATGTCAAGACACGGGGCGGGGTGCAGGGCGAGCGGATAACGGCGGCGCGGTGCGTGCGTTTGAGTCAGTTCAGGCCGGGAAGCGCGCTTCGGGTCAGCGCAACGGCGACGATATAGAGAAACACTGCCTGCGCGGCGGTCCACGCCGTCACGCGCGCGCGCCGCGTCCTGCCGCGCCTGAGCGCGATCATTCCGAGCCCGATATAGACGACGAGGCCGAGCACTTTTGCCGTGAGCCACGGGTCCACGAAGGGATACTGCCGGATCATCACCGCCAGTGCGATGGCGCTCACCAGCAATACCGTGTCGATCACATGCGGCATGATCTTCACCCAGCGCCGGGCGAGCAGTTGCGACTCGCGGATCATCCACACGCCGCGCACGAAGAAAAACGCGTAGCTGAGAATCACACACGCGACGTGCACGTTCTTGAGCGCGAGATAGCTCATGTTCCCGTTCGAACTCGTTCAACCGAAGTGCTTCGGCAGCAAAACTGAAGCGCGCCGGCGCGCGTCACCGCAATAGCGGCGACGTCGCCGCGCCCAGATCGATGCCTTCGATCCGCGCTTGAGCGGCCAGCAGGCGCACGTACTGTTCCAGCGCCTTCGCCTGCGCACGGGCGCGCAAGTCTTCAGCGATGCGCTGGCGCGCGGCCTCGAAGTCGAGCTCGCGACCGGCTAGTCGCCGCGCCACGTTGACGATGTGAAAGCCATAGCGCGTGCGCACGAGCTGCGGCAGGATGCCGGTCGCCGCGCTGCCAAAGAGCGCCGCATCGAATTCCGGCACGCTGTCGCCGCGCTGCAGCTGGCCGAGGTTTCCGCCTTGGGCGCCGGACGGGCAGTTTGACAGCGTTGAGGCGAGCTCCGCAAATTGTCCCGGCGCCGCCCTCACCTGTTTCAGGGTTGCCTCGGCCTGGCCGCGAATCGCCTCCACCGGCGCATTCGCTGTTACCGCGAAGAGAATATGCGCCGCCTCGACGATATCGCCGCTCCGGAATCGGTCGCGGTGTGTTTCGTAGAACCTCCGGCACTCCTCAGCGCTGGGCTCCGGGATCGGCGCCTCGCGCTCGAGCAGGCGTTCGATAATTTCTTCGCACTGCGCGTCGTCGAGGCGTTCGGTCGCCTTCGCAAGCCCGATGGCGCAGGCTCGCTGCAGAAGGAGTTCCCGGATCGCCAGCGCACACCGCGCGGCCTCGGCGGGCGAGGGCGCATCGTGGTGAAACCGTGCCTCGTGCTCGACCGCGTCTTCCGGGATCGAGATACCGTTGATCGTAATCGTCATCATTTAGAGCGTATCTCAAAAATACAGTGGCCACGTTCACCCCTCGACTTCGTTCCCGTTCGTCCCGAGCGTAGCGAAGTGAAGTCGAGGGACGATCGGGAACTACGCTCGAAGCGAACGGGATTATTGAGATCGCGTCCAGTCTCAGTCAAGCCAACAGGATAGTGCTCGCCCGTGCGCGGCCACAACACCCGCCACACCCGACCTGCAAATATCGCCAACGACAGCCAGATCAACACGCCTCCGGCGAATGCGGCGCCCGGCGCCTCAACCGCCACGCCGGCGAGGAACACCAGCAGCCCGCCGTTCAGCACTGCAAACTGGATCCATGGCCACGCACCCATGGCGATCGGGTTGCCGGTAAAGCGCGGCAGCATGTGCGCCCCCAGTCCGTAAATGAGCGGGAGCACGAAGCCCATTCCGAAAAGATGCACGCCCACCATGCGTGGCGCGCCATCCGTAATCAGCGCGCCCTGCCACGCAAGCCACGCTCCGCTCAGGATCAGATAACCCATGGCAGCCGACACGAACCAGCGGTTGTCTGTTGAGAGCGTCATGCCGGCGTGCAGCGGTGACGACTTCGTGCGCGGGGGCGCGGCGGCCACCATCTGCCGCGCCTCGGGCAGGGTTTGCACGCCAACGCCGGCCAGCGCGCCGTCCACCACCACGGAGGGCACCGTCTTCAAGCGCAGCCGGTGCGCGAGCTCGCGCCCTTCCGGCTGAGCGAGGTCGAGCACCGCGAACTCGATAGCCTTTTCGCGGGCGACCGTGCGCCACACCTGCTCCGCCGCGGGACAGGTCGGACACCATTCCGATACGAGCAGTTCAACTTTCATCGCGCATTCACTCCGCGCAGCGCATGCACTGCACGTTGTAGTGGTCGATCCATTCGCGGAGTTTGCGCTGCGCCTCTTCGCCCGTCACGAGGTGCGCCAGGGCGGTGGCCGGATCGTCTGGCTGCATCACCACCAGCCACGCATCGGTGTAGGGGGCGATGTTGATGAGATCCGGCCGTTCAAGGAGCTTCTCGTTGCGCTCGACGATCGTGCCATCGAACGGCGCGGGAATGCCGCCCACCCATTTCCCCGACTCGACCACGGCCACCGCCTTCTTCCATTTGCGGTGCGTGCCGACCTTCCGGATCGTGACGCTCTGGATCCGTCCGCCCATCGTCTGCGACGGATCGGTGATGCCGATGCGATAACGCGCGCCGGCCTCGGGCCTGACCCAGATGTAATCGAGGTCGTACCACAGATCTTCCGGCAGCTCGCACCCGCGGTATTCGCTCATCAGCCGCTGCTCATCTCGGATCGAACGGCGAGCGCAGCCGCACCGTGAGGATCATGTTGACGCCGAAGAGCACCATCGCTGCAACCGTCAGCGCGCCGCCGAGTGCCGTGAGCCAGTCGAAGTAGACGAGCCAGCCTGCGATCATCAGCGGCAGTCCGGCGTTGGCGAGCCAGAACTGGATGTTGGCCACCCGCTCCGAGCGCACCGGGTAGCCGCCAAAACGCGGAATGACGTGCAAGCCCACGCCGTAGATCATCATCAGCACGAAACCGAGCAGCATCATGTGGCCATGGATACGCGGAAGATTGCCCGGCAAAAGCGTGGGGTCGACCAGCCGCACGAGCATGAGCAACCCGCCGAGCAGCCCGTAACCGAGCGCAATGGTGACAAACCGTTTGTTTCGCTTGTGCATGGCAATACAGCCGGAAAAACGAGAGGCTAGCGCATTTCCACGCGCCGACTTTGCGCCAGATCAAACCGCGGGGCAACATGGACATCGGTCCCGTCTGCGGCGGACCCAACGGACTATTTCTTCGCCGTAAACCAAATTTTGATCTATATCAAGCCATGTATCGATGTAAAGGCACAGCATAACCAACCGCAAAGGCCAACCTCGATGGCTACAACATCGGCCACGCTTGGTTTCCAAGCCATTCACGACCGTTTCCGGTCGCGGGTTTTTGGCTATCTGACGCGCCTTGTCGGCGAGGCCGAGGCTGAGGATCTCACGCAAGCGGTGATGCTCAAAGTCAGCGAAGGTCTGCCTTACTTTCGCGGCGATTCGAGCCTTTCGACCTGGATCTTCCGCATCGCGACCAACGCGGCCATGGAC
>JACQOK010000278.1 GCA_016202565.1 Betaproteobacteria bacterium
GCGATCGGCCGCGAGCTGGTGAAGATTTCCCGCCATCCCTATGTCGCCCAGCCGTTCGAAGGCGGGCGCAAGGACGACCGGCTGTTCGACAATGACCAGCTCGAGACGATTTTCGGGCTGATCCGCGCCGCCAAAGGCGTCGACTTCACGTATTACAAACATTCCACCATCAAGCGGCGCATCCTGCGGCGCATGATGCTCAACCGGATCGACCGGTTCCCGCACTATGTCGATCACCTGAAGCGCGACCCGGCCGAAATAGCGGCCTTGTACAACGACATCCTCATCAACGTTACCGAGTTCTTCCGGGATCGCGGCGTGTTCGAGGCGCTCAAAAGCGAGGTGTTCCCGCAACTCCTGCGCCAGCGCTCCGCCGGTTCCCAGTTGCGCATCTGGGTTCCCGGTTGCGCCGGCGGCGAGGAGGCCTATTCGATCGCGATGTGCCTGCACGAGTATTTCGGAAACACCGCAGCCTCGGTGCCGGTTCAGATCTTCGCCACCGACGTCAGCGACGCGGCGGTCGACAAAGCCCGCGCCGGCATCTACCCGGAGAACGGCATGAAGGGGGTGTCGGCCGAGCGCCAGCAGCGCTTCTTCGTGAAGACCGACGGCGGCTACCAGGTGGCGCGCCAGATACGCGACATGTGCGTGTTCGCCCGGCAGGATCTGACCAAAGACCCGCCGTTCTCGCAGCTCGATCTGATCAGTTGCCGCAACGTACTGATCTACCTCGGCAATGCGCTCCAGAAGCGCATCATCCCCGCGTTTCACTACGCGCTGAAGCCCCATGGTTTTCTGCTGCTCGGGACCTCCGAGTCGATCGGCGGATTCAGCGATCTCTTCATGGCCATCGACAAGGAACACAAGATCTACGGCAGGAAGCCCGGGGTGTCACGCCCGCATCTGGAGATACGGCATCACGACGAGCGCAGCCAGGTCGATCCGCACCAGGGTGCGGCGCTCGCAAGCGGCGACCCGGCCGGCATCGAGCACGAGGCCGACCGCCTGCTGCTCACCCGCTATTCACCGCCGGGGGTGCTGATCAGCGAAGAAATGAACATTCTCCAGTTCCGCGGCCAGACCGGAACTTTCCTCGATCCCGCGCCGGGCGCGGCGTCCCTGAATCTCCTGAAACTGGCGCGGCCCGAATTGCAGATGACTTTGCGCAAGGCGGTGACGGAGGCGGCCCGCAATGTCACGCCGGTCAAGGTGAGGGACGTGCGGCTGCGCACCGACGGCTTTCGCCGCAAGGTGCACCTCGAAGTGATCCCGGTCGCGACCGTGCCCGCCGCGCAGGGACGTTATTTCCTGGTGCTGTTCGAGGAGGACCGCAGTCCCGCCGCGCAACCGCCGCACGGCCGCGCCGCCGTCGGAAAACGCGGCGCCAAGGGCGAAGACCAGGAGTTCGTGAAGTTGCAGGACGAGCTGGCGGCCACGCGCGAATACCTGCAGTCCGTCATCGAGGAGCAGGAAGCGGCCAACGAGGAGCTGCGCTCGGCCAATGAAGAGTCGCACTCGACCAACGAGGAGCTGCAAAGCATCAACGAGGAACTGGAAACGGCCAAGGAAGAACTCCAGAGCACCAATGAAGAACTGAATACGATGAACGAAGAGCTGCACACCGTGAACCAGGAACTGACGCAGGTCAACACCGATCTGAGAAATTTGCTGGACGGCGTGGATATCGCGATCGTGATGCTAGGCGGCGACCTGCGCATCCGCCGTTTCACCCCCACTGCGGCCGCGCTGCTCAACCTGATCGACACCGACGTCGGGCGTTCGATCGGCGATCTCAAGCCGAACCTCGACGTGCCCAACCTGGATCAGATGATTCAGGGCGTGATCAACACCCTGCACGCCGCGCACCGGCCGGTGCGCGACCGCGCAGGCCGGCAGTATGACCTGCGCATCAAGCCCTACCGGACGGCGGACAACCGCGTCGACGGCGCGGTCATGACCATCGTGCAAAGAGCGGTGGAAGCGACAGCGTAGCCCCACGATCGAGGCGCACGAGCGCGGCTTATGCCCCACTACGGAAAAATGAGGAAGGCGGAGCTGATCCGGGCGTTGAAGGCGCTCGAAGCCAGACGCAAGGCGGAATCCGATGACCTCGCCCGCGTCGTGCACGACCTGGAGGTCCACCAGGAGGAGCTGGAGCTGCAGAATTACGAGCTGCGCGAAACCCAGCAGCTGCTCGAGAGCTCCCGCGACCGCTATGCCGAGCTGTATGACTTTTCCCCCGTCGGTTACCTGAGCCTCGACCATGCGGGATGCATGCAGGAACTCAACCTGACCGCGTCCGCGCTTTTCGGCGCCGAGCGCACGGGGTTGATCGGCAAGCCGTTCGTCCAGTACGTCGAGCCGGCCGACCGGAAGCGGTTCTTCTCCCACATGCACGACTGCCGGAACGGCGGGCCGCAAGTGAAAAGCGAACTCAAGCTCAAGACCGCGAACGGCGTGCGCGAGATCGAGCTCATCAGCGTCAAGCCGGCCGGCGCCGCGGGTGACGGCACCCAGTACTGCACGGCGATCACCGATATCACCGAGCGCCGGAAAGCGGACCGGAGGTTCCGGGCAGTGATCGAATCGGCGCCCGATGCCATGGTCATTGTCAATCGCAGGGGAGAAATCGCGCTGGTCAACGCGCAGACCGAGAAGCTGTTCGGCTATGCCCGCGCGGAACTCCTCGGTCAGGCGGTGGAAATGCTGCTGCCGGCGCGCTACCGCGGCGCGCATCCCGGACATCGCGCGCAGTTTTTCAGCGAACCCAAGGTTCGCCCGATGGGCGCGGGCCTGGAGCTCTATGGATTGCGCAAGGACGGCGGCGAGTTTCCCGTGGAAATCAGTTTGAGTCCGCTGGAAACGGAGGACGAAACGCTGGTAGCCAGTGCCATACGCGACATCACCGAGCCCAAGCGCGTGGTCCAGGCGCTGCGGGAGAGCGAAGAGCGCTTCCGCCAGCTCGCGGAGAACATCAACGAAGTTTTTTATCTGACCGACGTCGACAGCGACGCGTTCCACTACGTGAGCCCGACCTTTGAAAAGGTATGGGGCGTTCCGAGCGAGACGCTGTACCTGCGGCCGCGGTCATGGCAGGAGACGATCCACGCCGACGACCGGGAGGACGTCAGGCGCGTGC
Source organism: Betaproteobacteria bacterium (assembly GCA_016202565.1). Taxonomy (GTDB): domain Bacteria; phylum Pseudomonadota; class Gammaproteobacteria; order Burkholderiales; family SG8-41; genus DSOT01. Next base: position 3,140 of record JACQOK010000278.1, read on the forward strand.
TCAAGGCGCGCAAGGCGGGCGATCCTTACGATGTGGAATTCCGGATCACGCGGCCGGACGGCGCGGTGCGCTGGATACGCGCGCGCGGCTTTCCGATTCAGGACGCGGCGGGTCGCCCCTATCGCGTGGCGGGCATCGCCGAGGACATCACCGTGCGCAAAGAGGCCGCGGAGGCCCTCCAGCTCTCGCACCAGCGGATGCGCGAGCTGACCGCGCATCTCGAATCGGCGCGGGAAGAGGAACGCAAGCGCATTGCACGCGGGATCCACGACGAGCTGGGCGCAATCCTGCTCGCGATCAAGATCGATTTCGACGCGTGCCGCAAGCAGCAGGCCGCCGCGTCTTCGCCCGACGCAGCCGCGACGATGCAGGAACTCATGGACCGGGTCGACACCGCGATCGAAGCGGTGCGGCGCATCGCGACCGACCTGCGGCCCAGCATTCTCGACAACGTCGGCGTGCTGGCGGCGGTCGAGTGGCAGGCCCAGGAAGTGGAGCGCAGGACGGGGATCAAATGCGAAGTCGTGTCCGATGCCAGCGTTGACGAGCTGGACGTCGACCCGGGGCGTGCCACCGCACTGTTCCGCATCGCCCAGGAAGCCCTTACCAACGTGGTGCGGCACAGCAAGGCCTCGCACGTGACCATCGCCCTGCGCAACGGGGTGGACGGCGCGGAACTGCAAGTCAAGGACAACGGCAGGGGCTTTGATACCGGCCGGTCGCCCCCGTCCCGGGCGTGGGGTCTGGTGGGCATGGCCGAACGCGCCAGGGCCTTCGGCGGTGAATTCAGCATCACCAGTGCAGCCCAGCAGGGAACCAGCGTACGGGTGCTCATCCCGGCGGCCGCGGCCGGCGAAGAAAAACCGCTCCGGCCGCGAAAAGCATCCGGCTCCTGAGAAAATTTCACGCGGCTCACGCCAATTGCTGTCCACGGGGCTATACTGAAAAAAATTGAGGGTGCCGCGCCGAGCAACCACGGAGCACCATGCGCCGATTGACTCCTCTTCGCACGGGAACGACGGCGTTTTGCGGCCCGTCTATTCATGGAGAAGAAGCAGTAAGCCCCGCATTTTTAGGGGATCCTGTTGCCCGACATCGCGGCCGGGGAGTGATCATGAAGGGCGGTGGCAAGGTCAGAATTCTGGTCGTGGACGATCATACGATCGTGCGCGAGGGCCTGAAGCGCATTCTCGCCGATGCGCCGGAGCTGCGGGTGGCGGGCGAGGCGGCATCCGGCACCGAGGCGATCAAGCTCGTGCGCGACGGTCACTGGGACGTGGTGCTGCTCGACGTGTCGCTGCCTGGCGCAAACGGGCTTGAGGTGCTGCGGGCGGTGAAGGAGCACGATCCGAAACTGCCGGTGCTGGTGCTCACGATGCACCCGGAAGACCAGTATGCGCTGCGCATGTTGAGGGCGGGCGCGGCCGGTTATCTCACGAAGGAAGGCGCGCCGGCGCAACTGGTCGCGGCCATCCGCAAGGTGGCCGCGGGCGGTAAATACATCAGCGCGGCGGTGGCGGAAAAGCTGGCGTGGGAAATCGAGCGCAAGAAGCAGCCGGCCACGCATGAAGACCTGTCCAACCGCGAGTTCGAGATCCTGCGGCTCATTGCTTCCGGTAAAACCGTGTCCCAGATCGCGCAAGACCTGCATTTGAGCGTGAAAACCGTGAGCACCTATCGCATGCGGCTCCTGATGAAGCTCAACATGAAGAGCAACGCGGAGCTCACGCATTACGCGATAAAAGGCGGTCTCGTCGACTGACCGCCCACAGTCCTGTCGGCATTCCGCCTACAACAAAATCAGAGGGAGACGGGCATTTCCCGGACCGCCGCGCACGTATGATGCGGTTTCAGCGTCTACTCGTGGCGCGCGCTGAAGCAGCAACTGCTCAGTGGGAGGGGGTCACATGCTCACGATCGATATGGTCGGCTTGTCCGAAACGGACATCGAGAAAATCGTCGCCGACCGCTGCTCGCGTTATGGACGGATAGCGAATGTGCGGGTCGTACGGTCGACCGCTGCGGCCGGATTTGCGGTCGCGCTGGTCAGAATGGCTACGGCGCGCACCCTGGACCGGCTTGTCGCCCAGGTCGGCGCCGTGAAGGCGCGCTCCACGGCGATCATCAGGCTCGAACAGGAAAGCAGGCTGAAGTAATTCCGCGTCAAGTCGCGGTTTGCGGACCATTACCCGGGAGAACGAAGCGATGCCCATGGGCGGACTCGATATTCTCATCATCGACGATCACGCGATCGTGCGTGAGGGCGTGAAGCGGATCCTCGCCGCGGCGCCTGAATTGCGCGTGGCGGGCGAAGCATCATCCGGAACGGAGGCGATCGATCTCGTGCGCAGCGGGCAATGGGACGTGATCCTGCTGGATATCTCGCTGCCAGGGGCGAACGGCCTCGAAGTGCTGCGCGCCATCCAGGACCACGATGCGAATCTGCCGGTGCTGGTGCTCAGCATGTACCCGGAAGACCAGTATGCGCTGCGCATGTTGAAGGCGGGCGCACGGGGTTACCTCGAGAAGGGGGACGCGCCCGGCGAACTCGTTTCCGCCATCCGCCGGGTGGCGGCGGGAGGCCATTATATCGGCACGGGCCTCGCGGAAAAGTTGGGGCAGGATTTTCAGCGCAGCCAGGCTGCGACACGATGATCGGTAGCGCGACGACCGCGGGGATGACGGGCTGACGGCCTTTCCCCGCTGTCGCGTTTCTCCTACAAGAAATATCAGAGAGACACGGGCATTTCGCGGGACGCGGCGCACTTATGATGCGAACTCCAAGGAGGGATTTTCGAAATGATCTGGTATGAAATCGCCCGCGTGTTCGCCGCACTGTTGCGGATCAACATGCGCCGGCCGCGCCGTGCTTGTGCCCGAGTGCGGCCGGAACCCAGGAACAAGGAGGAGGAGGTGTGATGAGCAAGGCGCGAGCACCAAGCATGCGGTCGCCTGCTGCGGACGGGACGACGGCCGCCGGCAGCGCTCGTTCGGAGAGCGCTTCCCCGGCGGCCGTTTCTCCCCTCACGCCGGTTCAGGATCCATCCTGCAGGGAAATCATGCTGCGAATGCAGCGCGTAGTGGAAATCACGCGCCGGTTCTTCAAAATCGAATCAACCGCGAGCCAGCCGTTGCCGCGCGCGGTCCGTTCCTATCCCATTCCGGCGCCGGCCGCGTGGCGCTGGTGCCTGCGTGACGGCGTCGAACGCAACCGCTGGTATCACGGCGAGTACCCGTATTCCGCCGCTGCCGCCCGCCGCGGCCGGGACTGAGTCGATGCGACCGCGCAAGGCGCTGCTCGCTGCCCGCGTCCCGAATGGCGCGATGCGGCGCTTCAACGGGCAGCCGCGACGGCTGCTGGGGATCGCGACCGTGCTTGCGGGCGGGACACGTGTCAACGCATCAGCCCCTGCCGCCGCCTCGTCGCGCCCGAAGACGCCGGTCCTCCTGTCCGCCAAAGACATTCACGACTAGAACCTGGCCGCATCCTGTTTCGCACGCGGCGCTCAGCAGCGTAGCCCGGATGGAATGAAATGAAATCCGGGACAAGGAGAAGCGGGAACGAAGGCCCCCAGAAAAAAGCGGGAACGAAGCTCAGCCCGACCTACGCCTCCACCCGGCTTCCATAATACGAACGTCACGGCGGATTGCCGACGTAGCCCGGATGGAATGAAATGAAATCCGGGACCACAAAGCCCCGGAATCCGCTTCGCTTCTTCCCGGCTACGGATGACCACAATATGGAACACATGCGTCTCCAACCGGCTGGCGATGCTACAATTGCGCACGTTTTTTTCGCCGTGCGCGCCGGCCCTTTCCTGTCCGATGGCAATTCACCTGATCGTGCTGATGTGTCTGCTGAGCCACTCCGGGTTCGGCGGCAGCCGCGTCGTGGTGACGCTCTATGCGCTCGAGCTGGGCGCCAACCAGTTCACGGTCGGCGTGCTGATGGCGCTCTATGCGCTGGTGCCGATGCTGCTGGCGGTCGCCATTGGCCGGCTGGCGGACCGGGTCGGGGCGCGGATGCCGATGCTGCTCGGCACGGTCGGGGTGGCGGTGGCGCTGCTGCTGCCGCCGCTGTTCCCCGGGCTCGTCACGCTCTACGTTTCCGCGCTGCTGCTCGGCTCCTCGTTCCACTTTTTCTTTGTGACGGTGACCGGCATCGCGGGCGGGATCGGCGGCGTGGAGAATCGCGCGCGCAATTACGCGCTGATCAGCATGGGATTTGCCGCAGCCGGCTTCGTGGGTCCCACCTCCGCCGGATTCGCGATCGACCATTTCGGCCATCTGCCGACGTTCGTCATGCTCGCGTTGTTCATGGTGGCGCCGATCCTACTGCTGTGGCTCAAACCGGATTTCCTGCCCAAGGCCGGTGGCCACGCGCACGGCGGTGAGCAGCGCAGCGCCCTCGATCTGTGGCGGGCGCCGGTGCTGCGCAACACGTTCGTGGCGAGCGGCATCATCTCCTCCGCGTGGGATCTGTTCCAGTTCTACCTGCCGGTGTACGGACACTCCATCGGTCTCTCGGCGTCCGCCATCGGCACGATACTCGGCGTGTTCGCGGCCGCCACCTTCGTGATCCGGATCGTGCTGCCGTACCTGGTGAAGCGATTCGCCGAACCGCGTATCCTGACCTACGCGATTTTCGTTGCCGCGTGCGCGTTCGCGCTGATGCCGTTTTTCCAGAACGGGGTCGCGCTGGCCGCCTGCGGGTTCCTGCTGGGATTGGGTGTCGGTTGCGGCCAGCCGATGTCGATGTCGCTGATCTATGCGCTGGCGCCCGCCGGCCGGGCGTCCGAGGCCGCCGGCCTGCGCGTGATGGTGAACAACGTCACGCATCTCGTGATCCCGCTCTTGTTCGGCAGCGTCGGCACCGCGTTCGGCTACATGCCGGTTTTTCTGTCGAACTCGGCGCTGCTCACCGCTGGCGGCTTCCTCATGCGCCGGCAGCCGGCGTGAGACCTGGAATAAAGAAGAAGATGTCGTTCCCGTGAAAACGGGAATCCATAGGGCGGCTCAAGCGGTGATGACGCTCGGTATGGATCCCCGCCTTCGCGGGGACGACACGGACTTCTCAATGCAGTACGCAAGGATCACGCGCGGGCGTTCACGCGGTCGAGAAACCCGAGCACCGCGTCGGTGAAAACCCCGGCCTGCTCGATGTTGGAGAGATGCGCGGCCGAGGGAATGATCTGCAGTTCCGAGCCTGGCAGGTTCTCGTGGATCTGCCGCGCCATCGCCGGGGGCGTGCCCATGTCCTGTTCGCCGACGATGACGAGCGTCGGGCATTTGATTTCCTTCAGGCGATCCGTGACGTCGATCTTCGCGATCGCCTGACAGCAGCCGATATAGCCCAGGACGGGGGTGGCGCGGATGTCATCGGCGATGCGTCCCACCACGTCCTGGTGGCTCTTGCGGTACGGCTCGGTGAACCAGCGCGCGAGCGTGCTCTCGACCAGCGGGTCCATTCCCCGCTCCCGCGCGACGAGGATGCGATCGCCCCACAGCTTCGCCGCATCCGGCGCGCGGCGGCTGGTGGTGTCGGCCAGCACCATGCTCTGGAACACGCCCGGGTACTTGAGCGCAAAGACCTGCCCGATCATGCCGCCCATGGAGAGGCCCACCCAGTGGGTCCGCCTGATCCTGAGCGCGTCGAGCAGCGCCTTTACGTCGTCGGCGAGCTGGTCCAGCGTGTACTCCCCGGGCGGCGCGCTCGACTGGCCGTGGCCGCGCGTGTCGTAGCGCAGGACCTTGTATTTCCGGGAAAGGACCTTGACTTGCTCGTCCCACATGCCGAGGTTGCAGGCGAGCGAATGGCTGAGGGTGATCCAGGGCCCCTCGCCTTCGATGCCGTAGTAGATGTCGATGCCGTTGGCGGTGATCTTCATGAGGGCTCCTTGCGACCGCGAGTGGGCCAGTATAAACGCAACGCCGGCCGCCGCGGCCGCGAAACTTTCATCCGGGCGGCGCTGACAAACAACCACAAAATACGCGCAGCACGCTTTTTCGTGCGCGCGCTCTGCGAGGGAAGGAGGGAATCATGCGAATGCTATGGGCGGTTTTGCTTGTGCTGTGGTCTTCCATCGCTATGGGCGACGACCGTTCGGATTACAACCGCCGCGCCGCCGCCGCCGACACGGCGGCCTTCCGTCAGCTCGACCTTGACGGCGACGGCCGGCTGTCGCGCGAGGAGGCGAGAAGCGACCTCAACCTGGGACCGCGGTTCGACGATATGGACATCAACCGCGACGGCGTCGTGACGCCCGAAGAATTGGGGCGTTACCTTGAACGGACCTATGGCGTAGGCCAGTCATAGTCGTTGGGCTGAGGCGTCCTGCGCCGATGCCCAACACTGGATGCGCCATGATCGTTGGGGTTTGCTTGATCGTTGGGGTTCGCGTCGCTCACCCCAACCTACGCCTCAACCTACGCCCCCAACCGACACGCGGCATGCTGCGCCGCAATAAAACGGTGCCCTCTTGAAATTCCCGGCCGCATCCCTATTTAACAGCCGTTGGCGATCCCGCCAGCGTGAGAAATCCTTTTGTATCAACCCAATTGGTGAGGAGTGACTCGTATGAAGATTCGTCCGTTACACGACCGCATCATCGTCAAGCGGTTGGAAGAAGAGCGTAAAACGGCCTCCGGCATCGTCATTCCCGATACGGCAGCGGAAAAACCCGACCAGGGAGAGGTGATCGCCATCGGGAAAGGCAAGGTCCTGGAGGACGGTAAAGTGCGTCCCGTGGACCTCCGGGTCGGGGACAAGATCCTGTTCGGCAAGTATTCCGGTCAGACCGTCAAGGTGAAAGGCGAAGAACTGCTCGTGATGCGCGAAGAAGACGTCATGGGCGTGGTCGAAGCCGCTTAATCGAACTCAGGAGGTAAACAGCTTATGGCAGCAAAAGACGTCAAGTTCCATGAGTCCGCCCGTCTCCGCATCGTCGCGGGCGTGAACGTACTGGCGGACGCGGTCAAGGTGACGCTTGGCCCGAAGGGCCGTAACGTCGTGCTCGAGCGCAGCTTCGGCGCGCCCACCGTCACCAAGGACGGGGTGTCGGTCGCCAAGGAAATCGAACTCAAGGACAAGTTCGAGAACATGGGCGCCCAGATGCTGAAGGAAGTCGCGACCAAGACTTCGGACGTGGCCGGCGACGGCACCACCACCGCGACCGTGCTGGCGCAGTCGATCGTGCAGGAAGGCATGAAGTACGTGACCGCCGGCATGAATCCGATGGATCTCAAGCGCGGCATCGACAAAGCGGTTGCCACGACCATCGAGGAACTGAAGAAGGTCTCCAAGCCGTGCACGACCACCAAGGAAATCGCCCAGGTCGGCGCCATTTCGGCGAATGCCGACGAGACGATCGGCAAGATCATTGCGGACGCGATGGACA
>JACQOK010000292.1 GCA_016202565.1 Betaproteobacteria bacterium
ACGTTCTTTGCCAAATCGATCCCGATTGTCGTAATCTTCATCTCGGACGCTCCTTTCCATTTAAGTGGATTGAACCCATTTCCACTTTGGCACCTTGATGCCGGTTCGGGAAGGGGGCGTCCATACCATTATCAAGGGGGAGGAGAAGTGTATTGAACGGGGAAGGATTGCGCAGTCGGCTGCCGCGCGCGGCCGCGGCGGTTTAACGTGGCGCCGAAGCGTCCACCCACGCGGAGATATCGTCGAGAATTGCGGCGACGGCCTTATTGAATGCCTGCACCGCTCCTGGTGCGTCGTACGTCGCCGCCGGCGCCGATCGGTCGAAAGTGCGCCGTGCTAACAACACCCGCCGCGCGGGGTCCATCAACTCCGCGGTAATCGTCACTTTGACGCTGCCGGGAGAAGTTGCGGCTTCGTGATAGAACTCCGCCAAGTGGGTATTCAATACCAGGCTCCCCTGCACGCCGCTGATGGCGGTGGCAACCGTCTTGAACAATCCCGCGCGCTCCAGGCGCATGACGAGAAGTTCGGTAATCCGCCGGGCCGGGCGCTCCGTCCAGGTACCGAATTGATAGTAGGCGCGCTCGCCGCGCGCGCGGCTGTAGACGATCTCCTGCGTCTCGTAGAAACCCGATACCGTCGTGGGCGCAACCAGCAGCGTTGACGCGCGGGGTGTCGTGGCGGACCCCGCTTTCGCGATAGAGGCGTCGAGGACGTAGTAGCGTTGCGGTTCCTGCGACCCGAAGGATACGCAGCCGGTGAGCGCGGCAACGATCGCACCTGCCGTTACGACGCGCATTGGCGTTTTCACCGGGACGCCTCCCCGGGCCCCATGCTGCCCCTGGCCGGTCCGAACAGGACCCGGCCGGGATCGCTGAACCGGCGCGCTGCCGTCCCCAGCGAATCGGCGGTGGCGCGCAGTTCCTGCGCGGTAAGCCGCAACTCGACGTTGCCGTCGGCGAGCACGGCATCCATCCGCGTCGACAGCCGCGCGACATCGGCGCTCATCTGGCGGATCGCGGCGGAAATGTCTTTCACCGCAGTCGCGGATTCCTCCCCCAGCGCGTCGTAACGCGCCGCCAGTTTGCGCGCATCGCCCGCGATCCCGGTACTCATGGTCCGCACCTCATCGGCAGCGCGGTTCATGGCGGTAAGCGTGCGGTCGAGGCCGGCCATGGTGCGGTCCATGCTGCCGGATATGCGGCGGAGATTGACCAGTATCTCGCCGAGCGCCGCCTGGTTCTCGTCCGAGAGCACCCGGTTGATGCGCTGCATGGTTTCATCCGCGCGCTGCGCCATGTGCGCCGCCGACTCCGACAGCTTGTACTCGGAATCGCCCTCGGCAATGAGGGGATAGGGCTCGTCCGGCGGCGCCTCGATGAGCCGCGGGCTCTCCTCGGTGGTGTTGGCGAGCAGGATGCTGGCGATGCCGGTCAGGAGATGCCGCTCGACGGTAGCGCGAGTGCTGTGGCGAACCGGCGTCGTACCATCCACCCGGACGAGGACCTCCACCGTGCCCGGACGTCGCGACGATATGCGAAAGCCGGTGACCGTCCCGACCCTGATCCCCTGCATCTTCACGTCGCTTCGTATCTGCAATCCCTCGAGCGACTGGCGCGCGAAGTAGATTTTGTACGGCACGTCATCGCGCTGCCCTTCCGTGCTCTTGAGCCACACGGCCGCCGCTGCGACGAGGGCAAGCAGAACCAGTACGGCGGTCCCGACCAGCGTGTACTTCGCTTCCGGTTCCATCAGTTTCCTCCCCGCGCGGCTGGGGCCCGCGCCGAAAAATAATCCCTTATCCACGGGTCGTCGAGCTGCATCACCGCATCCACGCGGCCATCGGCGATGACTTTCCCTGCGGACAGCACGATTACGCGGTCGATGATTGAAAGCAGCGTGTCGAGATCGTGCGTCACGATGAAGACCGTCAATCCGAGGCTGTCGCTCAACACCCGCACCATGCTGTCGAAGGCGCGGGCGCCGATGGGATCGAGCCCCGAGGTCGGTTCGTCGAGAAACAGGATTTCGGGCTCCAGCGCGAGCGCCCGCGCGAGCGCGACCCGCTTGCGCATGCCGCCCGACAACTCCGCCGGCATCTTCGCGCCCGCCTCGGGCGGCAATCCCACCAGAGCGAGCTTGAATCCGACCAGCGGTGGAATCAGCTCGGCCGGCAGATCGGTATGCTCGAGAAAAGGAACGGCGATGTTTTCAGCGACCGTCAGCGAAGAAAACAGCGCGCCGTCCTGAAACAGCATGCCGAAGCGCCGGCGCAGCGCGTTCATCTCCTCCTGACCGCAGTTCCAGACGTCGGTGTCAAGCAATTGAACGATACCGCCGGCCGGACGCAACAGTCCGATCACTTCCTTCACCAGCACCGACTTCCCGGTTCCGCTGCCGCCGATGAGCGCCACGACTTCCCCCCGCTCCACGGTGAAGCTGACGCCGTCATGAATCACCTCCCGGCCGAAACGGGTGACGATGGAGTCCACCTTCAGCACGGCATCGGACCGCTGACCGGTCAATGGCGTGGCATTCGTATCCACCTATCGATCCTCGTGCAATTGGTTGACGATCATTTGCACCACGAATCTCCCCTCGCCCGCACCGCGGGAGAGGGGCGGGGGTGAGGGATGAGCGCAGTCAGGCATTTTCACAACGCTCATTAGATCTCCAGGCGTTGGAACACGACCGCAAACACCGCATCCAGGACGATTACCCAAACGACGCTTTGCACGACCGTGGATGTGGTATTCATGCCGACACTGCGGGCATCCCGCGCGACCAGCATGCCCATGCGGCAGGCGATGATGGCGATAAAGGCGGCAAATACGGGCGCTTTCACCATGCCTACGACGGGCGCGCTCATCGGCAGGACGCTGTGAAGGCGATCGAGAAAGGTCGAGGCGAATATGTCCAGTTGCCAGGCAGCGATCAGCATGCCGCCCGCGATCCCCATCAGGTCGCCGACGAAAACCAGCAGCGGCAGCGCGATCGTGATCGCCGCGAGCCGCGGAATCACCAGCACCTGGATCGGCGAGAGCCCGAGCGTGCTGATCGCGTCGATCTCCTCCTGCACCTTCATCGTCCCGATCTGTGCCGTGAACGCGGCACCGGAGCGTCCTGCTACGATGACTGCCACCAGCAACGGCGACAGCTCCCGGCAGATGGCAAGCCCCACCCCGTCGACGACGAAGATATTGGCGCCATAGCGCTGCGCCTGCAATCCGAGCAGATAGGCGAACACCACGCCGATGAGGAACGTCACCAGAGCGACGATGGGGATGGCGTCGAGGCAGATCGTTTCGAACTGCGACACCGTTTCCTTGAGGCGGAAGAGCTTCGGCCTGCGGATAAGGCTCAACAGCTCCAACGCCAGCGCGCCGACAAAGGCGTTATGCGACTGCAGCAAGCGCCACATGTTGATCGCCGCCGCGCCGAGACGCTGCAGCAGCCCAAGGTGCATGGATTTGCCCGCCGCCGGCGGACATGCCATGCGCTCGTGCACCAGGGCGAGCAGGCGCTCGTGTTTGCGAGCGAACCGGCGCGCGCTCACCATCGCTTCAGTGCAGCCGATGGTCGCGAGATACCGGTACAGGATGAAGCTCGCGGCAGTGTCCAGTTCCTGCAGCCGGCTGCCGTCCAGCACGAAATGCTTCCGCGCTGCCAGACCGAGCGCGCGCAATGCATCGGCGATGGCGATGAGGTTCGACAATCGCCAGACGCCGGTGAGGTAGAGGATGTCCGCGCCCTCTTCTACTTCGTGATGGATCCAGCGGCCGGCTTCGCTCATCTCTCCCCGCAACGACGAAGTAATGACTTCCTGGAACTATAACCCGCTTCCCGAGAAATTGGACACCTTTGGTGCGTGCTCGGGCAGACCATGATCTGTTCCACCGGACAATCGAAACAGTCTACGCCTTGTCACCTCTGGGACTTGTTGCACCAGAACCCAATTCGGCAGAGACTGTATGGGTCTGGTGCGAATATCGCAGGGTTGGGAAATCCTTGCACCAGATCCATCCGGTCAGGAGGACAAAATGGCCAATAGACAGCAACGAAGCAATCGCGAATATAAAAAGCCCAAGCAACCGAAATCGAAGTCCGCCGTTCCATTGTCGCCCGTTGCCGTAACGCAGGTTAAACCGGCCGCTCCCATTCCCGCCAAAAGCAAGTAGCGGGCGAGCCTTATGAATTGATCGGTCTAATGGGTGAGCGCATATGATCCGGGAACGGAGTGGAACCGGGCCCCGCGATACCGGGCTGATTCCGATGGTGGTCGAGCAAAGCGGGCGCGGCGAACGCGCTTATGACATCTACTCGCGCCTGCTCAAGGAGCGCGTTGTATTCCTGGTGGGGCCGATCGATGAGATGTCAGCCAACGTGATCGTCGCCGAGTTGCTGTTCCTGGAGTCGGAGAACCCGGAGAAGGAAATCTCCTTCTACATCAACTCCCCGGGCGGACTCGTGTCGGCGGGTTTGGCGATTTACGACACCATGCAGTTCGTCAAGCCAGACGTGAGCACGCTGTGCATCGGCCAGGCAGCAAGCATGGGAGCGCTTTTGCTGTGCGCGGGGGCCAAGGGCAAGCGC
>JACQOK010000279.1 GCA_016202565.1 Betaproteobacteria bacterium
TCTTCTGCCGTTGCAGCAGGCCCGAGCAGTCGTAATCGATGTGTTCCGACATGGTGCGCGCAGTGCGCGGATTCGCCGTGAGCTTGATCACCGGCAGGATCGGGTTGCCGATGACATTCCCCTGGCCGGTCGGAAAGAGGTGCACTGCAAAACCCGACGCCGCCAACAGCGTTACCATCTCCGCCGCCGCGGATGATGAATCCATGAACCACAGGCCGGGCCCGGTCGGGGATTCAGCCTTGTCCAGCACCCCGATCACCTTGCACTTCTTGCCGATCTTCTGGATGTTGCCGAACGCTTTCTCCTCGATCGTGGTAAGACCGCCCGCAATATTGCCCTTGGTCGGCTGCGATTCGGACAGGTCATCGGTCTTGTGGCGCTCAACGACTTCCTGGTAACGGTTGAACATCGACATGAACTTGTCGCGCACCTCCGGCGTGGCGCAACGCTCGGCGACGACGTGTTCGCCACCCGTGAGCTCGGTGGTTTCGCCAAAGCATAGGGTCACGCCGAGCGGTTCGAGCTTGTCGAACGCACTGCCGACCGTAGGATTGGAAGCGCAGCCGGAGGTCGTATCGGATTCGCCGCACTTGGTCGAAACCCACAGGTCGCTGAGCGGGGACTCCTCCCGCCTGAGTTCCGAAGCCCACTGCACGTACTCCTTGGCCACCTTGGATGCGCGCATGATGGTGTCGTGGTCGCCATGCAGTTCGATGCCGAAACCGGCCACCGGCTTGCCGGTCTTGGCGATGCCGTCGACGATGCGCTTGGTCCAGCCTTCCTCGATGCCGATCACCACCACTGCGGCGACGTTGGGGTTGGACCCCGCGCCGATCAGCGTGCGGAAATGCAGGTCGAGGTCGGCGCCGAACTGCAGCCGTCCATAAGGATGGAAAATCGCCATCGCGCCCTTGATATTGTTGGCGACTGCTTCGCACGCGGCATTGGACAGATCGTCCACCGGCAGGATGATCACGTGGTTGCGAACGCCCACACGCCCGTTTTCGCGGCGGTAGCCCCGGAAGGTGGTCTTGCTGTTAATCATTGCTCGATCCTCTGAAATATGAAACGTGAGATGTGAAACGTTTCACTCACCAGCGTTTGGTCTTGATGTTGTGGATATGCGCGTGTTCTCCGATCTTGATGTCCGACACCGCGCGCCCGATGTCGTGTCCATACTTGATGACCGTATCGCCTTTCCTGATGTCCTTGGTGGCGACCTTGTGCCCGATGGGGACGTCGTTGACCGCCTTGAGCTTGATCGTCGAGTCGTCTTCCATCACCCAGCCGACCAGTTCCTGGCCGGCCTTGATGCCCTCGATCACGGCAACGCCCACGGTGTCCTTCTTGTCATGCACCAGAATGTGAATCATGTCGTCTCCTCGCTGCTGGGTTCAGTCCCAAAAAGAGCTGCGTGCGAATTTTTCAACTTTACCCGCCTCTCCGTCGTAAGTCAACTATATGACCTATATGAATTTAACGGCGTGGGTGTTAATATGCCAGCGGGTTCCCGGATGACACAGGATTGCACGATGATCAGTTCGCTCGCTGCAGGCAACCTTACTTTCAACCCGCTCTACAAGGAAGTCAAGATTCGCATCACGCGCGGCCTGGCTGCCGGCGCATGGAAGCCGGGCGCGGCCATCCCGAGCGAGTCACGGCTCGCCCAGCAGTTCAACGTTTCCATCGGCACCATCCGCAAGGCGATCGACGAACTGGTCGGGGAAAAGATCCTGTTGCGGCAGCAGGGGCGCGGCACCTTCGTTGCGACGCATACCGAAGACCGCACGCTGTTCTTCTTCTTCCACATCGTCGGCAAGGACGGTGGCAAGGAGTTGCCGGTGACCGAAATGCTGTCGTTTCGCCGGAGCAAGGCCGAAGGCGAGGACGCGGCGCGGCTGAAGATCCCGCACGGGAGCCGGACGCTGCGCATCCACAACATCCTGAAGCTGGGTGGCAAGCCGGTGATTTTCGATGAGATCGTCGTGCCCACCGCGCTCTTCCCCGACCTGGACGAGGACACTTTCGTCAAGCGCGAGGGCACGATCTATGGACTGTACCAGGCCCGCTACGGCATCAATGTCATCCGCATCAGCGAGCGCCTGTCCGCTGCCAATCCGCCGCAACAGATCACCGCGCTGCTCGGCAGCAGGCAGCGCACGCCGGCGCTGGTCATCAAGCGCGTGGCCTACACCTATAACGACACACCGGTGGAATATCGCGTGAGCTGGGTCAATACCGAAGCTCACGAATATCTGAGCGATCTGTGGAAAAACGAGGCGAGATAATCGTCTCCGCAGCGAGTGCTCCGGCCGGATTACTCCTGCGCGTCGCCTTCCGCAGCGCCAGCGCCGCCGCCGGTGAGCTTCTCCTTGATGCGAGCCGCCTTGCCCGAACGCTGGCGCAGATAATAGAGTTTCGAACGGCCCACGTCGCCGCGGCGCTTCAACTCGATCGACGCGATCATCGGCGAATAAGTCTGGAACGTGCGTTCCACGCCTTCGCCCGAGGAAATCTTGCGCACGATGAAGGACGAATTGAGCCCGCGGTTGCGCTTGCCGATGACCACCCCTTCGTACGCCTGGACGCGCTTGCGGTCGCCCTCAACCACATTGACGTTCACCACGACGGTGTCGCCGGCTGCAAAATCGGGAATGCTCTTCCCGAGACGTTTGATCTCTTCCTGCTCGAGTTCCCTGATGATGTCCATGCTCATGCTCCTTGCGCCTCGTTCTTGAATTCCTCCAGCAGCGCCTGTTCCTCAACGGAAAGCGCGCGCCGCTCCAACAAATCCGGCCGCCGCCGCCACGTCCGGCCCAGCGCCTGTTTCAGGCGCCAGCGGCTGATCTCGGCGTGGTTGCCGGACAGCAGCACCGGCGGCACCGCTTCGCCTTCGTATACCTCCGGCCGCGTATAGTGGGGGCAGTCGAGCAGGCCGTTCACGAACGAATCCTGAATCGCCGACTCGGCGTCGCCGAGAACGCCGGGTAACTGCCGCACTACGCAGTCGATTACCACCATGGCCGCGAGTTCTCCCCCGGAGAGCACGTAGTCTCCGAGCGAAATCTCGTCATCGACGCTCTTGCGGACCACGCGTTCGTCCACCCCTTCGTAACGCCCCGCAAGCAGCACCAGCCCTTGTTCCTGCGCGAACGCCTTCACCAACCGGTGGTGAAGCGGGCGTCCCTGCGGCGATAAGTAAACGACCCGCGGTCTGCCCACGCCGGAGCTCTTCTGCCGCTGCCGCGCCGCGCCGAGCGCTTTTTCAAGCGGCTCGGCCATCATGACCATGCCCGGACCGCCGCCATACGGCCGATCATCCACCGTGCGGTAA
>JACQOK010000290.1 GCA_016202565.1 Betaproteobacteria bacterium
GCTTCAAAGCATCCGCCTCGTCGGCAAAATTCACGGGCTCCAACAGCGACAACAGCGAGATTTGGACTTCGATCGCATCGAACTCGTCCGCCGTCAGGGGCTTGAAACGCGGGTCGCGGAACGCAGCGGCCACGGCGTTCGCCTTCACGTCTTCTCCCAGCGGACGGTGCGCTCGCAGCGTACCGATGCACCCGCGCAGCCTGCCCTCATGAGTAAGAGTGATGAAACAGGCCCCGAGTTCGCGCAGCCACGCCGCTTCCTCGGGGGCCGGCCGGTGTCTGCCGATCTCGCGCGCGATCGCGGCGCGCGCGAGCGGCAGCAGCACGAATCCGGCGTCCTGCGGCGTCGCGTTCAGTTGCAAACTAACGTTCATCGCCGCGGTCCTCGAAGAATGCGAAGGCGCCGTAACCGACCACGCGGCTGCGATCGCCTGCGGTATCGCCGGAATTGCGCAGGTCGAGCAGCTGCGGCCGCAGCCGGCGCCGTTGCGCGGCGAGGTTGAGGCCGATCACCGGCGTCGCGCCGCAGGCCTGTTCGTGCGTGATATCCGTCTTGAGCTTCAGGATCGCTTCCGCCGTGCTTTGGTCGAGCGCCTGCGCTTCATGATAGGCGTGGTAATGCGAAAGATCGGAGCTGGCGACAATCAGCGTCTCCGCCCCACCCCACAGCGCCTCGAGCACCTCCGCCACCTGCGCTGCCTCGGCATAGCCGACCGCCAGCGGCACCAGCGTGAACCGCTCGAGGACGGATTGCAGAAACGGCAGATGGACTTCGAGCGAGTGCTCGAAGGCATGCGCCGCAGAACTCGCCGTCATCTGCGGCAACTTCCCGATGGCATCCACCGCCTCACGATCGATCGGCACCGTGCCCAGGGGAGTGGCAAACGCATCGGTGTCGGGCAGGGCAAGCCCGCGTACGGCTACCCGATGCGTCGGTCCCAGCAGCACCACGCGCTCGATGCGCCCGCGCGCCGGTTTGAGCCGCGCGTAGACGCTGGCGGCGATCGGCCCGGAATAAACATATCCGGCGTGCGGAGCGATGATCGCTTTGGGGATCGGATCGTTCGGCGCGGACTGCGGCGCGCCGGCCAGCATGGCGTCGAGCGCCTGCACCAGTTCAAGCCGGTCCCGGGAATAGAACATGCCGGCGACCGCTGCGGGGCGGATGCGGCCGGACGAAACGTGCGTCATGGCTGTTTAAATGAGGGCCGATACGAGCAAAATCAACCGTAGTTTTCATTATAGACCCAAGCGCGGCAGGCGATGGGCGGCAGGACGTAAGCCGCTGATGATGCTGCTACAATGCAGAAAAACTCTGCAAACCCAACAGGCCAATGCCCAGATATTTCGCCCTCATACCCGCCGCGGGCAGCGGGGCGCGCATGGGCCGGGAACTGCCGAAACAATACCTTGAATTGTCGGGCCGGCCGTTGCTTCATTACTCGCTCGCGCGTTTGTGCGGTCATGCCCTGATCGAGCAGGTGTTCGTCGTGCTGGCCCAGGGCGACGCCTGTTTTACGCGGTTTGACTGGGGGCGGTTTGCGCCCAAGCTCGAACCGCTTTACTGCGGCGGCGAGACCCGGGCCGCAAGCGTCTTCAACGGGCTGCTCGCCGCCCGCGATGCGATCGCCTCATCGGACTGGGTGCTGGTGCACGATGCCGCCCGGCCTTGCCTGGGTGCCGCCGAACTCGAGCGTCTTATGACCGAACTCGCCGGGGACGAGACCGGCGGGCTGCTTGCGGTGCCGGTGGCCGACACGCTTAAGCGCGCCAACCGCGAACGACAGGTCGTGCAAACCGAGCCGCGCGACAACCTGTGGCAGGCGCAGACGCCGCAGATGTTCCGTTACCGGGTGCTGCTGCAGGCGCTGCGTGCGGCCGACCACGCGGTTGCCACCGATGAGGCGCGCGCGATCGAGAATCTGGGTTTGAAGCCGCGCCTGGTGATGGGCGACGCGCGCAACATCAAGGTGACGTATCCGGAAGATCTCGCGCTCGCCGAGCTGATTCTTAAAAGCGCAAATCGTTGAACCGCCAAGACGCCAAGGACGCCAAGAAAACCAAAAAAACATGAAACTTAAGAAGAGCAAAGCGTGCCCACTCTGATAACAACAAGACATTTATGCGGGCGCCGGTAAAGAGCTGGATGACCCGGCAAAAAAGTATTGGATGCCGCATTCGAAGTTCATCGCGCATTTGGACCAGGTTATCTTGAGAGTATTTACGAAGAGGCATTCGCAGTTGAGTTCAGTTCGAAATATTTTCTTGGCGTCTTGGCGGTTTAATAGGTCTTTATGAGGATCGGGCAGGGATTCGACGTGCACGCGCTGGTCGCCGGCCGCAAGCTCATCATCGGCGGCGTGGAGATCCCGTACGAGCGGGGGCTGGCGGGGCATTCCGACGCCGACGTGCTCCTCCACGCGGTGTGTGATGCCTTGATCGGTGCCGCCGCACTGGGCGACATCGGGACGCATTTTCCCGATACGGACCCGAACTACAAAGACGCCGATAGCCGTACCCTCCTGCGTGAGACCGTGCGGCTGCTGAAGGTGCGCCACTGGGAGGTTGTGAACATCGACGCTACCATCATCGCACAGGCGCCGAAGATGGCAATGCATGTCGCCGCCATGCGCGAGAACATCGCCGCCGATGTTGGAATCGCCGTGGCCGATGTCAACATCAAGGCCAAGACCACGGAAGCGCTCGGTTTCGTCGGGCGGGGCGAAGGCATTGCGGCAGAAGCCGTCGCCCTCATCGCCCGCCGGCAACCGGATGGCAAGGGGTCGACAGGCTGAGTTCGCCGCGGGAAAAGCCGGATACCGTCCGCCTGTTCTTCGCGCTGTGGCCGGAGGAAGAAGTGCGAGCGGCGCTGGCGCGGCTCGCGCGGTCCTTGTGCCGCGAATGCGGCGGACGCACGGTGCGTGCGCACAACATCCATCTGACGCTGGTTTTTCTGGGCAACGTTCCGGCCGGACGCCGCGCCGATCTGCTTGCTCTAGCGGACACGATTGCCGGACCGCCATTCGAGCTCACGATCGACAGGCACGAATACTGGCGCCATAACCGCATCGTATGGGCGGGTACCGCGCGTTGCCCCCAGCCGCTGCGTGATCTGGTGGCGCAGCTTGTCCGCGCGTTGCGGGCGATGGGTTTCCCGTGTGAGGAGCGCGAGTACGTGCCCCACATCACGCTGCTGCGCGATGCCCGTCGCGCGCCGGCGGCGCAGATCACCGGCGTCATCCCGTGGCGCGCCGCCGATTTCGTTCTGCTGCAGTCGGTGCGCCGGGACGGCGCGGTCGTCTACGAGATCGTGAAGCGTTGGCCGCTCATGCCGGTGGTATAATGCGCGACCCCGTGAACCCCCTGGAGGA
>JACQOK010000296.1 GCA_016202565.1 Betaproteobacteria bacterium
ATTCCATCCGGGCTACGCTAAATGGGGCTGAATAGCGCGATGAACGAGGGTAGCCCGGAAGGAGCGAAGCGTATTCCGGGAGCACGTTTTTTTTGGGGGGCCTTCGTTCCCGCTTTTACCGGGGACCTTCGTTCCCGCTTCTCCCGACCCCGGATTTCATTTCATTCCATCCGGGCTACCCTTTTGCGTTTCTGGGGGCTTTGGCGGCAAAAGTGTTTTTAGTTTTATGATCAGCGTTTATCGGCGTTGATCGGCGGCTGACATTTCTTTTTTTTGACATGACGCTGAAGTTACCAATTTATCTGGACAATTCCGCGACGACGCCGATCGATCCGCGCGTCGTGGAAAAGATGCTGCCCTATCTCACCGAGCGCTTCGGCAACCCCGCGAGCACGACGCACGTGTTCGGCCAGGTTGCGAGCCACGCGGTGGAGGAAGCGCGCGGGCAGGTCGCCGCGCTTCTCCACGCGGACGCCCGCGAGATCGTCTGGACTTCCGGTGCGACCGAATCGAACAACCTCGCCCTCAAGGGTGCGGCCTACGCGAATCAGGCACGCGGCCGGCACCTCGTCACGCTCCAGACCGAGCACAAGGCCGTACTCGATACCATGAGAGAACTCGAGCGCAACGGCTTCACGGTGACCTATCTTGCGCCCGAACGAAACGGCTTGCTCGACCTCGACCAGTTCCGCGCGGCGCTGCGCCCGGACACCATTGTCGCCTCGGTGATGCTGGTCAACAACGAGATCGGCGTGATCCAGGACATCGCGGCGATCGGTGCCCTCTGCCGCGAGAGCGGGATCGTCTTTCACGTCGACGCCGCGCAGGCCACCGGGAAAGTCGCGATCGATCTCGCGCAACTCGCGGTCGATCTCATGTCGCTCACCGCGCACAAGAGCTACGGGCCAAAAGGCGTCGGCGCGCTCTACGTGCGGCGGGAGCCGCGCGTGCGGATCGAAGCGCAGATGCACGGCGGCGGACACGAATGGGGATTGCGCTCCGGCACGTTGCCCGCGCATCAGATCGTCGGGATGGGCGAATGCTTCCGCCTCGCGCGCGAGGAGATGGACCGGGAAGTGCCCAGAATGCGCGCGCTGCGCGACAAGCTGCTGCGGGGGCTGGCGGACCTGCCCGAGGTCCATGTCAACGGCGACATGACGCGCCGCATCGCCAATAATCTCAATATCAGCCTCGCGTTGGAGAACTGCGATGCGCTGGTCGCTTCGCTCACCGACATCGCGGTGTCGTCGACTGCCGCCTGCTCGTCGGGCAGCGCCGCGCCATCGCACGTGCTGCAGGCGCTGGGCGCGGACAGCGCCACCGCCGGCAGTTCGATCCGCATCACGGTCGGACGCTTCAACGCCGAGGAAGAGATCGATTACGCGATCCAGTACCTCCGCCAGAAAATCGAGGACTGCCGCGCCGGCCGGCTGCGCGTGGCGTGAGACGGGCGTTTTTCTGATTCGACGCGATGTCACATGGCTGATGAATATGTCCCGCTGACCACGCCGCCGCAGGCGCACGACGAGCCTGCGCTGTGGTTCGCATTCCAGGGTTCGCAGATCGCAGTGCTGAACGATGCCGATCAACCGGCCGTGCCGTGCTGCCTGCATTTGCGCGAGCATGGTCTCGATCCGCGGCGCAGCCTCTACCTTGGTCTCTACGGCAGCAGGCATTGCTATGCGGCCGAGATCCCCGAGTCGCAGGCGCTGCCCGCGGGTTGGACACTGCTCGGACTGCGCGATCTGTTCGGCCTGGTGGAAACGACGCTGGCGGCGCTTTCGGGCCGCGCCTACCAGATCATCGACTGGGACCGCAATCATCAGTACTGCAGCCGCTGCGGCACGCCGATGCAGCCGCGCCAAAACGAGCATGCGCGGCTCTGCCCGGCATGCAAGTTCACGAGCTATCCGCCGGTCTCCCCGGCGATCATGATCCTGGTGACGCGCGGCCGCGACATCCTGCTTGCGCGCAAGCCGATCTGGCCCGCGGGGCGCTTCTCGGCGATCGCCGGCTTCGTCGAACCCGGTGAGACGCTCGAAGAAACCGTGGTCCGCGAAACACGCGAGGAAGTCGGCGTCGAGGTGCGCAACATCCGCTATTTCGGCAGTCAGCCGTGGCCATTCCCGCACTCGTTGATGATCGCCTTCACCGCCGAATACGCGGGCGGCGAGATCAGGCCCGATGGTGAAGAAATCGAAGAGGCGCAGTGGTTCGACGCGACGCGACTGCCCAATCTTCCGGCGAAGATCAGCATCTCGCGGCGCTTGATCGACACCGTCGCCGCGCGGCTCGCCGCAGGCGAACCTGCGAGTCGCTAGTTCGTGTCCAGCAAGAACGTTATCTATTCCGTTCGCCCTGAGCTCGTCGAAGGGGAACGCGATCTCTTGATGCAAGGGCCGTTCATGCCCTTCGACGAAGCTCAGGACAGGCTTCGACGAGCTCACCACGAACGGCGCGTTATGGACCTAGCACAATGACCCTGGAACTCGAACACCTCGTGCAAAACTGGACCGTGCGTAAACCCGTCGCCCGTACGCGCGGCGGCATTGTCGCGACTCAAAACCGCGTTGCCGGGGAAGTCGGCGCGCACGTTCTCGCCGATGGCGGCAACGCTGTCGACGCTGCGGTCGCAACCGGCTTCGCGCTCGCCGCGGTCGAGCCGTGGAACAGCGGTCTCGGCGGCATCGGTTTCATGCTGGTTTATCTCGCCCGCGAGAATCGCGTTCACGTGGTCGATTTCGGCCCGATTTCGCCGCGCGGTCTCGATCCGGCCGACTATCCGCTGGTCGGCGGCGGCATCACCACGCGCGACCTCTTCACCTGGCCCACGGTGAAAGACGACCGCAACGTGCACGGTCCGCTGTCGATCGCGGTGCCGGGGCACGTCGACGGCCTCGGGTTGGCGCTGGAAAAATTCGGCACCCTGCCGTTCGCCGATGTGCTGCAGCCCGCGATCGCGCTTGCGGAGCGGGGCATCGCCGTCGACTGGTTCCTGACGCTCAAAGTGGCGACGATGGCGCGCGAGCTGGCGCGTTATGACACCACCCGCGCGGTGTGGCTGCCACAGGGTTTTCCGCCGGTCACCGCTCCCGGCGCGCCGCTGGAGCGGCTCATTCTGAAGGGACTTCCCGCTACCTTGCGGCGTCTCGCCCGCAGTGGTCAACGCGATTTTTACGAAGGCGGCATCGCGGACGATATCGCGGGGGACGTGCGAGCGATGGGGGGCAACCTCGCCGCCGAAGATCTCAAGCACTATCGCGCGCGCATTGTCCCGCCGCTTGAATTCGACTTTCGCGACGCGCGGATTGCGCTCGCACCCGGATTGACCGCCGGCCCCACCCTGCATGGCGCGATGAAGGCGCTCGCGGAAACGAGGCTGCCGGCGGGTGGGCCACAGGCGGACGCGTTCGTCGCCTACGCGCGCATCCTGCGCGAAGCCTACGCCGAGCGCCTCGCGTCGATGGGCGAATCG
>JACQOK010000280.1 GCA_016202565.1 Betaproteobacteria bacterium
ATCTCAAGGGCATCAAGCTGCGCGTGCCCGAAGGCAAGTGGCGCGTGAAAATGTTCCAGGCCTACGGCGCCAACCCGAGCCCGATGAAGTTCTCGGAAGTGTTCACCGCGCTGCAGACCGGCGTGATGGACGGCCAGGAGAACCCGTTCTCGCAGATCGTCAGCGCCAAGTTCCAGGAGGTGCAGAAATACATCTCGCTCACCGGGCACGTCTACATCCCGGCCTACGTCACCGTGGGTTCGAAGAAGTGGGCGACACTGCCGGCCGACGTGCGCAAGGTGCTCGAAGACACCGCCAAGGACATGCAGAAGTTTGTCTACGCCACGGCGGAAAAGGACGAGAACGAGCTGCTCGACAAGATCAAGGCCGCCGGCGTCCAGGTGAACCAGGCGGACAAGGCCGCTTTCGTGCGGGGAAGCAAGGCGATCTATGAAGAGTTCGGCAAGGAAGTCAAGGGCTCGAAGGAGCTGATCGACAAGGCGCTCTCCCTTGCGAAGTAGACGGAAAGCCGTGAGCAGTGAGCGAAAAGCGGTATCGTAGCCCGGAAGGAGCGAAGCGCATTTTTGGGGGCTTCGTTCCCGCTTTTTGGGGGGGCCTTCGTTCCCGCTTCTCGCGACCCCGGATTTCATTTCATTCCATCCGGGCTACGTTTACGTGATTCATCGTTCATCGTTCATCATTCAGCGTTAAGGGAATGACGTTCGCTCGCGTACGCGGCGCCTACGAGAAGTTCCTCGAGGCGGTCGTGATCCTGCTGATGGCCGCGCTTGCCATCGAGGTGACGGTCGGCGTTATTTTCCGCACGAGTGGATACTCGCTCGTCTGGTACGACGAAATCGCCTCGATCCTCCTCGCCTGGCTGACGTTTTACGGCTCCGCGCTCGCGGCGGTAAAACGCGCGCATATCGGCTGCCCCGAAGTGATCGCAATGCTCTCGCCGCGAGCAAAGCTCGTCTTCAGAATCATCGCGGAGGCGTTGGTGATCGCATTCTTCGCCCTGATCGCGTGGGTGGGCTACTCGATCCTCGACGTGCTCGCCACCGACAGCCTGGTCAGCCTGCCCGAGGTTCCGGTCAACTACATCCAGTCGGTGCTGCCGATCAGCGCGGTGCTGATCATCTTCGCCGAGATCCTGACGCTGCCCGCAGTCCTGGCCGAAACGCGCACCGCGCCCGGTATTCATGGTCCCTCGACCGAGACGGGGCCACAGTAATGAGCGTCGCAAAAATACACGCGGTCGCTCATCCCTCACCCCCGACCCCTCTCCCGGAAAGGGAGAGGGGAGGTTCGCGGCACACACGCGCTGTCACGCGCGTGTGCAAGGTGTAAGAATGGAGATGCTTCTCCTATTCGTGTGCGTGCTGGCGCTCGTCGTCATCGACGTGCCGATCGCTGTCGCGCTCGGTATTGTCGCCGTAGTCGCGATGGTTGCGAGCCAGGGACTCGCGGCGCTTCCCAATCTCCCGATCGTACTCTACAACGGCGCGACCAACTTTCCGCTGATCGCGATCCCGCTTTTCATCCTCGCCGGCGCCATCATGAACGCCTCGGGCATCTCGCGCCGGCTGATCGCGTTCGCTTCGGCCGTGCTCGGTTTCATCCGCGGCGGACTCGCGATGGTCTCGATCGGGGCGTCGATGTTTTTCGCCGAAATCTCGGGCTCGGCGGTGGCGGACGTTTCCGCCCTGGGCTCGATCCTCATCCCGGCGATGAAGGCGAAGGGCTACCCCAAGGCGGTCGCCGCGGCGGTGATGTCTTCCGCCGCCACCCTCGCCGTGATCATCCCGCCCTCGATTCCAATGATCCTCTACGCGGTGATGGCCGAAACCTCGGTGGTGCAGATGTTCGTCGCCGGCATCGTCCCCGGCATGCTGGGCGGGCTGGGGCTCATGGGCATGGCGTACTATTTCGCCCGCCGCTTCAACCTGCCGGTCGAGGAATCACTCAAGTGGTCCCGCGTGAAGCAAACGTTCCGCGAAGCGTTCTGGGCGTTCACGCTGCCGCTCATCATCCTCGGCGCCATCTTCGGCGGCTGGGTCACGGCGACCGAAGGCGCCGCGCTGGCGGTGGTGGCGGCCCTGTTCATCGGTCTCGTGATCTACCGCGAGCTCGACCTCACCCATCTCAAAGCAGCGATGATCGAGGGTGGCGTGCAGACCGCGGTCGTGATGCTGCTCGTCGCGAGTTCCGCGCTGCTCGGCACCCATCTCACCGAGATCCAGGCGCCGCAGACGCTCGCGCGCGCGATCACCGAGTTCACCACCAACAAGTGGGTCGTGCTGGTGCTGCTGAACTTCCTGTTCCTGCTGCTCGGCATGTTCCTGCATTCCGCGGCGGCGATCATCCTGGTGGTGCCGGTCGTCATGCCGCTCGTGAAGAGCGTGGGCATCGATCCGGTGCACTTCGGCCTGATCGTGACCATCAACCTCGGCATCGGCCAGCAGACGCCGCCGGTCGCGAGCGTACTGATGGTCGCCTGCTCCATCGCCAAGGCGAGTGTCTGGGAAGTTTCCAGGATCAACGTCTATTTCATCGGCGTGCTGGTTGCCATCCTCCTGATGGTGACCTACTTCCCGGCCTCCGGGTTGTTCCTGGTCGATTTCTTCTACCGTTAAATCCCGGCCACAGAGGGCAATAAGAACACAGAGACCCCTTCCGGAGCGGAATCCCTCCGTGACCTCTGTGTGCTCTGTGGCTACAACCTATCTCAAAAAGAATTTGAAACCGCCGATGAACGCCGATGGACGCCGATAACACCATCAAAGACACGGTTAGCAGGACATTTCATCTGCGTTTATCTGCGGCGAAATCTCTTTTTGGGATTTTTGAGATAAGTTCTAGAATTCCGTTCCATGGAACCCGTGCTCGTAACCCGTGACGGCGAAATCGCCACCGTCACGCTGAACAATCCCGACCGGCTCAACGCGCTCGACAGGGCGATGTGGCAGCGCCTGGGCGAGGCGATGCGCGCGCTGTCGGCGGATGACGCGCTGCGCTGCGTGGTGCTGCGCGGCGCGGGCGAGAAGGCGTTTGCCGCCGGCGCCGACATCTCGGAATTTGCCACCGAGCGCGCCGATTCAAAACAGGCCAAACGCTACGGCGACCTCATCCACGAAACGATGCAGGCGGTGGGCCGGTGCCGTCATCCGACGCTCGCCATGATCAGGGGCGCGTGCATTGGCGGCGGACTGGAGATCGCAGCGATGTGCGACCTGCGCATCTGCGGGGAGTCGAGCCGCTTCGGCATCCCGATCAATCGCCTGGGGTTGACCATGGCCTACGGCGAGTTGCAGGGCCTGCTCGCGCTGGTCGGCCGCGCGGTGACGCTCGAGATCCTCCTCGAAGGCCGCGTATTCGACGCGCAGGAGGCGCTGCGCAAGCGGCTCGTCCACCGCGTGGTGGCCGATGGGAAAGTCGAAGAAGAGGCTTACGCGCTCGCCCGGCGGATCGCGGAAGGCGCGCCACTGGTCGCGCGCTGGCACAAGCAGTTCATCGAGCGCCTCACGGTCACGGCGAAACTGAGCGAGGAGGAGTGGGATGAGGGCTTCGCGTGCTTCGATACCGAGGATTACCAGATCGGCGTTAAGGCGTTCCTGGAGAAGAAAAAACCGCAATTCAAGGGCAGGTAGGGCGGATCTTGAGAACGCCGCCCGTCGGAGCGGGCTGTGGGAGCCAGCTTGCTGGCGATTTGCCTTTTATCGGGGGCAAGCCCCCTCCCACAGGCAAGCCCTGCCCACAATCCTAAGTCGCTTCCGGTGGCGGCGCCCCCGCTGCCGCCCGCGTGAGCCGATCGCGGATCGCGAACCACTCCGCGGCCTGCGGCGGGGCCTCCGCGAGAAGGACATCGCACCCGGCTTGATCGAGCCGGCGCAGGTTGGCGTAGAGATCGTGCGCGTAACCGGCGGCGTCGGACGGCGCGCCGACCCAGGTCAATCCAGGCAGAAGCGGCTCCCGCGCCGAGCGCGCGAGCACCGCGACGCGCTTGCCCTGGCGCGCAAGGCTTGCCGCCAGTTCCAGCAGCAGGTCGGCTTCCATCACCAGCAACGGCGTCTGCGGCGCGTAGTGCCGGGCGAGGGTTCCCGGCGCGCGCGGCGATTCCGCAGCCGGCAGCGCAAGCTGCAGCCCCAGCGCTTCCTCCAACTGTTGTGCGGTGATCCAGCCCGGACGCAGCAGCGTCGGTTGCGGTCCGGAAATGTCGACAATCGTCGATTCAATGCCCACATCGGCCGCGCCGCCGTCCAGAACGCAATCGACCGTCGCGCCGAACTCGCGCCTCACGTGCTCCGCGGTGGTGGCCGACACGCGCCCGAAACGGTTCGCCGAAGGCGCCGCGACGCCGCCGCCAAAGCGCGCCAGCAGCGCCCGCGCCACGGGATGCGACGGTGCCCGCAGCGCGATCGTGTCCTGCCCGCCGGTAATGAGGTCATTCACGCCCGGTGCGCGCTTGAGGATAAGCGTCAGCGGGCCCGGCCAGAACTTGCGCGCCAGTTTGTGTGCGGCAGGCGGGACTTCGCGCGCCCATGCAGCCAGTTGCACGGCCTCGACGATGTGCACGATCAGTGGATGATCATGTGGCCGACCCTTCGCCGCAAACACTTTCTTGACCGCGTCGGGATTGGCGGCGTCGGCGCCGAGGCCGTATACGGTTTCGGTCGGAAACGCGACCAGCCCGCCGGCGCGTAGCACTGCGACCGCGTGCGCAATTTCTTTGTCAGAAACCATTCAGAATGACCGCCAAGACGCCAAGAACGCCAAGGAAAGCAAATAATAATGAAAGACGCAAATCCTCAAGGCGAAGGCAAAGAATCTTTGACAGCCGCCAGCTTTATGAGACGACATCTGCCACTTTCCGCGTACCACGCCCGCCGAGCTTATTGGTCGCGGGCGCGGCCACTTGTCTTTTTTTTTCCATCGCCGTTCTTGGCGGCCTTGGCGTCTTGGCGGTTAATTTGCAGTTAACAAACGTAGCGCTTCGCGATATTTTTCGGAGGTTTTCGCGAGCACGTCGGGCGGCAGCGCCGGCGCCGGATGCTTCTTGTTCCACGGCTGGGTCTCGAGCCAGTCGCGCACGAACTGCTTGTCGAAGGACGGCGGGCTGATTCCCACGCGATACTCGGCCGCGGGCCAGAAACGCGAGGAATCCGGCGTCAGCGCTTCGTCGATCAGCACCACGTCGCCCCGTTCGTCGACGCCGAACTCGAACTTGGTGTCGGCGATGATGATGCCGCGCGTGGCCGCATAGTCGGCGGCCTCGGTATAGAGCCGGATCGAGATGTCGCGCACCTGCGCGGCAAGCGCCTGGCCCACGGTCTTTTCCGCTTCGGCGAAGGTGATGTTCTCGTCGTGATGCCCCGCCGGCGCCTTGGAGGCGGGCGTGAAGATCGGCTGCGGCAGCTTCTCGGCCTGCCTGAGTCCCGCCGGCAGCTTGATGCCGCAGATGGCGCCGGTCTTCTGATAATCATTCCAGCCGGAACCGATGATGTAGCCGCGCACCACCGCTTCGATCAGGAGCGGCTTCATTTTCTTCACCACCATCGCGCGCCCGGCTACCTGACGCCGCTCGTCTTCCGCGACGACCGCGTCCGGCGCGATATCGGTCAGATGATTCGGCACGATGTGGCCGAGCTTCCCGAACCAGAAGAATGACAGTTCGGTCAGCACCCGCCCCTTGCCGGGGATCGGCGTGGGCAGGACGACGTCGAATGCGGACAGCCGGTCGGTCTGCACGATCAGCAGCCTGTCGTCGCCGACCGCATAGAGGTCGCGCACCTTGCCGCGATGCAGGAACTTGAGGCTCTTGATGCTGGATTCAAACAGCGTCGAATGATCGGAGGTCATTTTGGATACGGGTGGACAAGTAATGGGTGATGGGTAATGGGTGTCATGGGTAACGAGTAATGGGTAAGAACAC
>JACQOK010000281.1 GCA_016202565.1 Betaproteobacteria bacterium
AACCCGCCCGGCTTGAGTTGATCGAGCCGGCCGCTGCGCATGTGCTGGTCGAATTCGGCGACCCGCTCCTCCTGTTGTGGCACGATGCCGCGCACGAAAGCCCCGCGCACCGACGAGCCGTAGGTGAGCAGCCCCTGCGCGCTGATATAGGGCGCGGCGGCGATCACCTGTTCATGGCGTGAGGCCTGCTCGGCGACCGCCTTCCAGTTTTCGAGGGTGTTGTTCGGCCCGCTCACCTGAATGTGGGACGCCACGCCGAGGATGCGCGTGCGGATCTCGCGCTGAAAGCCGTTCATCACCGACAGCACCGTGATCAGCACCATCATGCCGAGCGCCATGCCGACGACCGAAATGATCGAAATGAACGATATGAAGCGCGTGCGCTGCTTGGCGCGCGTGTAGCGCAGGCCGATGAAAAACTCGTAGGAACGCAACGTTGGCGCCGGTGCAAATAAAGGCGCAGTTTGCCATAACGCCATCGCCAAAGCACGCGCCCGCCGTGTGCTACAGTGCGCGCAGGACGACGTTTGCATGCAGTGCACGCTCTTGATTCCACATCTCTGGTGGTCGCGCGATGCGGGCGACGAGGCCTACCGGGATCTCGCCCTGCCTGAATTGCAGACCTTGCTCGCGCGCGCGCGGCGCCGCAGTTTTCCGGCGATCGGTTGGGAAGCATGGCTGTGCCAGGCATTCGAAGTACAGCGGCAGCGTGACTGGCCCATTGCGCCGCTCACCCTGACGATCGACGGCGGTAATCCGGGCGATGCCTACTGGTTGCGCGCCGATCCGGTCCACCTGCGGCCACACCGGGATCAACTGCTGCTCGCCGACAGCCACGCGTTCGCGGTCGCGCAGGATGAAGCCGACGCTCTGATAAGCGCGTTGAACGCGCATTTCGAGATTGACGGACTGCGCTTCAGCGCACCGCGTCCCGACCGTTGGTATCTGCGCCTCGAAACCGACCCGGGAATCGCTACCCATCCGCTGGATGAAGTCGCGGGCGCCGCCATCGACCGCTGCCTCCCGGCCGGCGAGCATGCGCTGCGCTGGCATCGAATTTCCAACGAAATCCAGATGCTGCTCCACGATCATGCCGTCAACGAGGCGCGCGAAGCAAAAGGTGACCCCCCGATCAATGGCGTCTGGCTGTGGGGCGGCGGCCGGCGAGCGGCGGCGCACGGGCGTCATTTTTCGGCAGTGGGGAGCGATGACGCGCTGTCCCTGGCGCTTGCCGCGAACGCGGACATTCCCGTCACGCCGCCGGCTGACGACGGGGAGCACTGGTTGCGGGCGGCGCACGACACCGCCCGGCCGAGCGATCACCCTTTGCTCGTGCTGACGCAACTGACCGGTGCGGCACATCGCGGCGACCTCGACGCCTGGCGCAGCGATCTGGACGGGCTCAACCGGCGCTGGCTTGCTCCGCTTCTCGCCGCTCTCAAGGCAGGCCCCATCATGCAACTCGTGCTCGTGGCGCCGGGCCGCGCCGGTTGCGAGCGCTTCGAGTTGACCCGGGCGGCCCGGTTCAAGTTCTGGCGCAGGCCGCGGCCGCTTGCCGCCTATGCGCCGAGCGCGTCGCCGTGAGTACGACGCCGTTGATCGTCGTACGCAGCGCGCCCCAGGAAGCGGTCGAACGACTGATACGCGATAACGTTCCCCCTCTACTGGCACGGCTCTACGCCGCGCGCGGCATTACCGCACCGGAACAGCTCGAGCGCGGGCTGGCACGGCTGGCAGCTCCCGAACGCATGCTGAATCTGGCACAGATGGCGCGGCTGCTGGCGGAAGCGATTTCGCACCAGAAACGGTTGCTGATCATCGCCGACTACGACGCCGACGGCGCCACGGCCTGCGCCGTGGGATTGCGCGCGCTGCGCGCATTCGGCGCGCAGGTCGATTATCTGGTTCCGGACCGCTTCACATTCGGCTACGGCTTGACTCCCGAGATCGTGCGCCATGCCGTCGACACGAAGCGTCCCGAAGTCCTGATTACCGTCGACAACGGCATTGCGAGCATTGACGGCGTCGCGGAAGCCAACCGCCTCGGACTCAAGGTCCTGGTCACCGATCACCATCTGCCGGGCGCGTGCCTGCCGGACGCGTGGTGCATCGTCAATCCAAACCAGCCGGGTTGCGACTTTCCCAGCAAGCATCTGGCGGGCGTCGGGGTGATGTTCTATCTGATGCTTGCATTACGCGCGGAATTGCGGCAACGCGGGGCGTTTGGACAAGAGCCCAATCTCGCAGAGCTGCTTCCGCTCGTCGCTCTCGGCACGGTCGCGGACGTCGTCAAGCTCGACGACAATAACCGCATCCTGGTTTACCAGGGACTGCAGCGAATACGCTCGGGGCGCATGCAACCGGGGCTCGCTGCACTGTTCCACGTCGCCGGGCGCGACCCGCGGCGCGCCGGCGTCTACGACCTCGGGTTCGCGTTGGCCCCGCGGCTCAATGCCGCCGGGCGGCTCGCCGATATGTCGCTCGGCATCGAGTGCTTGAGCACCGACGATGCGCAGCGCACCGTTGCGATCGCCGGCGAACTCGACGCGCTGAACCGGGAACGTCGCCTGCTCGAGGCCGGAATGCAGGAAGCGGCGCTCGCTGCCGTCGAGCGCATCCGGTTCACCGAAACCTGCACCTTGAGCCTGTTCGACCCGGCGTGGCATCAGGGCGTGGTCGGCATCGTCGCCTCCCGCATCAAGGAGCGCTTTCATCGTCCGACGATAGCGTTTGCGCGCGGGGCCGATGGTGAAATCCGGGGTTCCGGCCGTTCCATCGCCGGCTTGCACCTGCGCGACCTGCTCGATCTCATCGCAAAACGTCACCCCGACCTGCTCCTGAAATTCGGCGGGCACGCGGCGGCGGCGGGGCTTACCTTGCGCGAGCGCGATTTCGCGCGGTTCAGCGCGGCATTCGAAGACGCTGCGCAATCGGCGCTGACGCCTGAAGACCTGCAGCGTCAGCTGGAAACCGATGGGTCACTCGACATCGCGGACGCCACGGTGGACAGCGCGCTGCTCGTGCGGGATCAGGTATGGGGACACGGCTTTTCCGAGCCGCGCTTTTACGACCGGTTCGAGGTCCGCGGCCAGCGTATCGTCGGGGAACGGCACCTGAAACTGCGTCTCGCCCGCGGCGAGCGCGCATTTGACGCGATGCTGTTCGGATCGACGCCAACGCTGCCCTCCCGCATCGAAGCCGTCTATCGGCTCGACATCAACGACTACAACGGGACTCGCACTGTGCAGCTCTCCGTGGAACACTGGCAGGTCGGCGCGGGGTGAGCGATATCGCAAATGGCAATGTCAACGTTGTGTATAATCTGCCTTTTTCCGAAACCTCAGGATGGAAGCCGAACGCATCAATGCCATCGCCAAGCGGCTGCAGGACGTTGCAACGCGTGCTGCGGCGCTGCGGAGGTATCTTTGACTTCGATCAGAAGCAGAAGCGCCTCGCCGAAGTCACCAAGCTCGTGGAAGACCCGGCCGTCTGGAGCGACAACAAGCGCGCGCAGGAGCTGGGCAAGGAGCGCAAGTCTCTCGAGGCCGTAGTCTCGGCGTTAACGCGGCTCCACAGCGACATCCGCGACGCGCGCGAACTGTTCGACATTGCGCGCAGCGAGCAGGACGATACCGTGTTGTCGGGCATCGGCGGCGACGCGGAAGCACTCGAAAAGACGGTGGCGGACATGGAATTCCGCCGCATGTTCGCGAACCCGATGGATCCCAACAATTGCTTCGTCGACATCCAGGCGGGATCCGGCGGAACCGAGGCGCAGGACTGGGCGGCAATGCTCGAGCGCATGTACCTGCGCTACTGTGAACGCAAAGGCTTCCGGGTCGAACTGCTCGAGGAATCGCCGGGGGAAGTGGCCGGCATCAAGAGCGCCACGCTCAAGGTGAACGGCGACTATGCCTACGGCCATCTGCGCACCGAAACCGGGGTGCACCGCCTGGTGCGCAAATCCCCGTTTGACGCCAATAACCGCCGGCATACGTCGTTCGCGAGCGTGTTCGTCTATCCCGAAGCCGAGGAGACGATCGAAATCGAGATCAACCCGGCGGACCTCCGGATCGACACGTTCCGCGCTTCGGGCGCCGGCGGGCAGCACGTGAACAAGACCGATTCCGCCGTGCGCATCACGCACCTGCCCACAAACATCGTCGTGCAGTGCCAGAACGACCGCTCGCAGCACCGCAACCGCGCGGAGGCGATGGCAATGCTGAAATCAAAGCTCTATGAACTCGAGCTGCGCAAGCGCGACAAGGAAAAACAGGCGCTGGAAGACACCAAGACCGACATCGCCTGGGGCCACCAGATCCGCTCTTATGTGCTCGACCAGTCGCGCATCAAGGATCTGCGCACCAACGTGGAAATCGGCAATACCCAGGCGGTACTCGACGGCGATCTCGATGACTTCATCAGCGCCAGTCTGAAACAGGGCCCCTCGTAACCACCGGATCAGTCATGGATGAACAGCAGCCACCCCTGCAGCAGGATACGAACCAGATCATCGAGGAACGCCGCGCCAAGTTGAGCGCGCTGCGGGCCAAGGGGATCGCCTACCCCAACGACTTCCGGCGGCAGGACTTCGCGGCCGATCTCGTCGCGAAACACGAGAAGACCGACCGCGCCGCGCTCGAGGCCAGCCCCGTTCCGGTCAAGGTTGCCGGGCGCATCATGCTGAAGCGCGTCATGGGCAAAGCGAGCTTCGCCACGCTCCAGGACATGAGTGGCCGGATCCAGATCTTTGTCACCGACAGCGATTCCGGGAAGGCGGCGCACGAAGCGTTCAAGCACTATGACATCGGTGACATCATCGGCGTCGGCGGCGTGCTGTTCAAGACCAAGACCGGCGAGCTGACCGTGCGCGCGAGGGAAGTGCGGCTGCTCGCCAAGTCGCTGCGGCCGCTGCCGGAAAAATTCCACGGCCTTACCGACCAGGAACTCAAGTACCGGCAGCGCTACCTCGATCTCATCGTCAATGAGGACGCGCGCCTCAAGTTTGCGCAACGCTCGCTCATCATCCAGGCGATCCGCGACTTCCTGTTGAAGGAGCGCTTCCTCGAGGTCGAGACCCCCATGATGCAGCCGATCCCGGGCGGCGCCGCGGCGCGCCCTTTCGTCACGCATCACAACGCGCTCGACATGCAGCTTTATCTGCGCATCGCGCCCGAACTCTACTTGAAGCGGCTGGTGGTGGGCGGTTTCGAGAAGGTGTTCGAGATCAACCGCAACTTTCGCAACGAAGGCATTTCGACGCGGCACAATCCCGAGTTCACCATGCTCGAGTTCTATGCCGCGTATACGGACCACGAGTACATGATGGCGGTCATCCCGCAGATGATGCTCTTCACGGCGCGCGCGGTCTTCGGCACCTCGAAAATCGTCTACCAGGGCCGCGAAATAGACCTCGAGAAACCGTATCAGCGCCTCAGCATCCCCGCAGCGATCAAGAAGTATCACCCGGAATACGACGATGCTCTCCTCGGCGACCGGCAGGCGCTCGTTTCGAAACTCGAGCAGCTCCGCGTCGCCTACAAGGCCGGCGACGGCATCGGCGGGCTGCAGCTCACGCTGTTCGAAAACACGACCGAGTCGATGTTGTTCGAGCCCACCTTCATCGTCGATTATCCGGCGGAGGTGTCGCCGCTCGCGCGCCGCAGCGACAAGCATCCCGACATCACCGAACGCTTCGAGCTCTACATCGCCGGCCGCGAGATCGCCAACGGTTTTTCAGAACTCAACGACCCCGACGACCAGGCAGAGCGCTTCCGGGAGCAGGTGAGCCAGAAGGAGGCCGGCGACGCGGAAGCCATGCACTACGATGCCGACTACATCCGCGCGCTCGAATACGGCATGCCCCCGGCCTCGGGCGCGGGCATCGGCATTGACCGGCTGGTGATGCTCTTCACCGACAGCCCCTCGATCCGCGACGTGATACTGTTTCCGCATCTGCGCCCGGAGTAGCAGCGCACCGGAACGAATTACACGACCGGCATGCTCGAAAAAGGCACGAACGCCAAACAGGCTGGATTCGCAGACATGGAACGCACTGAGCGCCCGTTGTGGCAGCCCTCGCGGGAACGCATCGCGGCAGCGAATCTCACTGCTTTCATGCGCCACGTGCGCGAACAATACGGGGCGGCGGAGGATTACCCACAGCTCTTTGCGTGGTCGATCGAAGACCCCGAGCGCTTCTGGCACGCGGTGTGGTCCTTCTGCGGAGTGATCGCCGCAACCCAGGGCGGTGTCATCCTGGTCGACGGCCACAAGATGCCCGGCGCGCGCTGGTTTCCGGAAGCGCGGCTCAATTTCGCCGAGAATCTGCTCCGCCGCCGCGACCGCGGCACCGCCATCGTCTTCTGGGGCGAGGACCGGGTGAAAAGCCGGGTCACCTATGCCGAGCTGTACGCCGAGGTCTCGCGCTTCGCCCAGGCCCTGATCGCCGCGGGCGTCGTCGCCGGCGACCGCGTGGCCGGCTACCTGCCCAATCTGCCGGGAACCATCATCGCCATGCTCGCCGCCACGAGTATCGGGGCGATCTGGTCCTCGTGCTCGCCGGATTTCGGCGTCCAGGGCGTGCTCGACCGTTTCGGCCAGATCGAACCGAAGGTGCTCATCAGCGCCGACGGCTATTTTTATAACGGCAAGACCGTAGACGTGCTGCCGCGGCTCAAAGAAATCGTCGCGAATCTGCCCGCCGTCGAAAAAGTGGTGATCGTGCCCTACACTCAGGGTGCCCCCGCGATTACGGACATCCCGCGCGCCATCAACGTCCACGATTTTCTGGCGCCGTACCGCCCGCGCGAGATCCGCTTCGAGCGCCTGCCCTTCAATCATCCGCTGTACATCATGTACTCGTCGGGCACGACCGGCGTCCCCAAGTGCATCGTGCACGGGGCCGGTGGCACGCTCCTGCAGCACCTGAAGGAACACGTGCTGCACGCCGACTTGAAGCCCGGCGATCGTCTGTTCTACTTCACGACCTGCGGCTGGATGATGTGGAACTGGCTCGTCTCGGCGCTCGCTGCGCGCGCCACGCTTCTGCTCTACGACGGTTCGCCGTTCGTGGGCGACGGGAACATCCTGTTCGACTACGCGGCCGCGGAAAAAATGACGGTTTTCGGCACCTCCGCCAAGTACATCGACGCTGCCGCCAAGCTCGGACTCGCGCCGCGCAGGACGCATCGGCTGGGTGCGCTCAAGACCATGCTCTCGACCGGTTCGCCGCTCGCGCCCGAGAGTTTCGATTACGTCTACCGCCGCATCAAGAACGACCTTCAGCTCTCTTCGATCTCGGGCGGAACCGACCTCATATCCTCGTTCGCGATGGCGAATCCCCTGCTGCCGGTCTGGCGCGGGGAGCTGCAATGCCGCGGTCTCGGCATGAAAGTCGAGGTCTTCAACGACGAGGGCCGCTCCGTGCAGGGGGAAAAAGGCGAGCTGGTGTGCACGGCGCCGTTTCCATCGATGCCGATCGGTTTCTGGAACGATCCCGACGGCGCCAAGTACCGCGCCGCCTATTTCGAGAAATTTCCCAATGTCTGGTGTCACGGCGATTACATCGAACTCACCGCGCACGGCGGGCTCATTATCTACGGACGGTCGGACGCCGTGCTCAATCCGGGCGGTGTGCGCATCGGCACCGCCGAGATCTACCGCCAGGTCGAGCGCCTCGATGAGGTGATCGAATGCCTCGCCATCGGCCAGGACTGGAATAACGACGTGCGCATCGTGTTGTTCGTGCGGCTGCGCGAGGGACTCGTCCTCGATCCACCCCTCATCGACAAGATCCGCAAACAGATCCGCGACAATACCACCCCGCGCCACGTGCCGGCGAAGGTGGTGCAAGTCGCCGACATTCCCCGCACCAAGAGCGGCAAGATCGTTGAACTCGCCGTCCGCAACGTCGTGCACGGTCGTCCGGTCAAGAACGTCGACGCGCTTGCCAATCCCGAGGCACTTGCCCTCTTCAAGGCTATTCCCGAGCTTGCCACCTGACCGCGCTCCAAGCGGGCTGCAAACCACACGGCGTCTGACTCGCGGCGATTGTTGTAGTTGAAACGCGACACGCAATCGTTCAATCGCTACAAGAAAAATCGAGTCCCTGAGATAGTTAAGCACCGCGCCAGGCACTAACATGTACGGCTCGGGACCCAATAATGATGCGAATTCCGGCCATGCGACGGCCGGCGGAGCAGAACTTGCTCCAGGGCGCAGGAGGGAAGTATGTCGGAAACACCAAGCAACGCCATTTTCGTGATTGCCGCCATTTCGGTGGTCATTTTCAGCCTGGTCGGGGTCGGCGTGATGACCGGCGTCATACCGAGTTCCCTCTCCAAGCCCGGTGATCCGCAGGTCGCCCCCAACAGCACGGACGACGCCGCTTCGCCCACGTCCGCCAACAGCAAATCCGAGGGCCTTGTTCAGCGGAAGGCAGCAGCCGGCAATTCGGCAGGTCTGCGCGCGGCAAGCGAGCAAGTCCGAGCCGCGCCGGCGCAGCCCGGCTGTGCGAACTGTGGCCGGGTCGAGATGGTGAGCCTCGTCGGGGCGAGCGGATTCGGCACCGGTCCGGGAACCGCAAACCCAACGAAGACCGCGCAGCGCTACGCCGTGCTCGTGCGCCTGGAGGACGGCACGGCACGCACCTTCTCCTACGAAACCCAACCCGTATTTCGTGCCGGCGACACGGTCAGGATCGTCGACGGCGCCCTGACCGCAAACTGATCGGCCTCGCACCGCTGCCCGCTGCATCGCCGCCGGGCGTTCGACCCGGTGCGTTGACGTACCCCATAGGGGTATATCATGCGGCCATGGATCAGGCGATGCCCCGGTTCCCGGCGCCCCAGACGGCCAGCATGATCGAAGAAGACCGCTACTGCGTGGACGTCCTCACGCAGATCTCGGCCATTCAATCGGCCCTCGACGGTGCAGCCATGCAACTGCTGAGGAACCACACCCGAGGCTGCGTGCAGGCGGCGTTCAAGTCCAGTCGCGGCGAGTCCGCAATCGACGAATTGATGCAGGTCGTGCGCAAGTTCTCGCGCTGATCTGCCCGGGACCGCGGCCCATCACTTGGGGGGTGATTCCTTGTCGCCAAGTGTAATTCCCCGTCACCCGTTACCCGTCACACGCCACGTGCCGCAATGAGCGCACTGGCCCTTGCCTTGGTGCTGAGCGCCGCATTCGTGCATGCGACATGGAACTATTTTCTCAAGCGCTCGGGCGGCGGAACCGTGTTCGTGTGGTGGTTTGCGATGCTTTCCGCCGTGATCTATGCGCCGCTTGCGTTCGCCGTGGTGTGGTGGACACAACCAGCCCTGGGATGGATGCATTTCGGCCTGATGTTCGCCAGCGCCGTACTGCACACCGCATACTACATGCTGCTCGACCGCGGCTATCGGACCGGTGACCTGTCGCTCGTGTATCCGCTGGCGCGCGGCAGCGGTCCGCTGATCACCGTGCTGTGCGCTGTCCTCCTGCTGCAGGAACGACCATCGGTGGTGGCGGTCGTGGGCGCTTTGCTGATCTGCGGCGGCGCCGTATTGCTGACCGGTAATCTGCAGCGGCTGCGGGAGCGCGGCAGCCTGCCGGCGGTCGGGTTTGCATTGCTCACCGGTGGCATGATCGCCAGCTATACCCTCGTCGACAAGATCGCGGTCGCGGCCTATCTCGTGCCCCCCATCCTGCAGGACTGGGCCGCCAACCTTGGCCGCGTCCTGCTGATGACGCCGTTGGCGCTCAGGCTCCAGGGCGAGTTGCTGCCAACGTGGCGCCGCGCCAAAAAGGCGATCATCGCGGTCGCCGTGCTCTGCCCGCTGTCGTATATCCTCGTATTGACGGCGATGGTGTTCACGCCGGTGAGCTACGTCGCGCCGGCGCGCGAAATCAGCATCCTGGTCGCCACCGTCATGGGAACGCAGTTGCTCGCCGAGGGCGATGCCGCGCGGCGGCTCACCGCCGCCGGCACGATGGTCGCCGGAATCGTATGTCTTGCTATCGGTTAGATGCGGGTAAACGGGAACAGGGAAATGACTTGCGTCACCAGTTCCAGATCTGCCACCACGGTACGTCCTTGCCGCCACCGCCCTTGAGATACTTGCTGTCGGGAAAGTTCTTGAGCATGACCCGCTCGGCATCATTCCGCAGATCCTGCATGCCCAGCGCGTCGTAGGCCTTCACCATGATCAGCAAACCCTCCTCATTGGCAGGCGCCTGCGGATAGGTTTTCAAGGAGTACTGCGCGCGGTTGGCGGCCGCGACATAGGCACCGCGATTCAGGTAATAACGCGCGACGTGCACTTCGTGAGCCGCAAGGGCGTTGACGAGATAATTCATCCGCTGGATGGAGTCCGGTGTGTACCTGCTGTCCGGAAAGCGCTTCGCCAGATCCTTGAAGGCATCGAACGCGGCGCGCGCAGCTTTGGGATCGCGCTCGCTCATATCCTGGCCGCTGACGAAGCCAAGAATACCGAGATCGTCGTTGAAGTTCGCCAGCCCCTTCAGGTAATACATGTAGTCGACATTCGGGTGATTCGGGTGCAGCTTGATGAAGCGATCGGCGGCGGCGATCGCGGATTCGATCTCGCTGTCCTTGTAGTACGCGTAGGCGATCTCGATCTGCGCCTGTTGCGCAAAACGTCCGTAGGGATAGCGTGCCTCGAGCTTTTCGTAAAGCTTGATCGCTTGTTCGTAGTTGCGGTCGTTGAGATTCGACCGCGCCTCGGTGTAGAGCTTCGCCGCCGACCAGCCCCGGGTTTCGTCCACATCGCCCGGAAACAGGCCACACGCGGCCAGAGCCGCGCCGATCATCAATGCCAGGATTGCCGTTAAACTATGTCGCATAATTGGAACTGCAGCCCACCTCGCCTCCGTTCCGCCCGTGCCTGTTATTGAGATAGGTTCGAATAAAATGCCCGCGAATTATAGCGCAAACACGGCGCTGATGCCCCCGATCGAATTGACCATTCCGGAGAGCTGCGCGGGCCTGCGGCTGGACCAGGCGCTGTCCCGCCTGCTGCCACGCTTTTCGCGCAGCCGGCTTGCCCTATGGGTACGCGAGAACCAGGTGACGCTCGACGGTCGGACCGCCCTGCCCCGCCAGAAGGTCCGGGGCGGCGAGAAAGTCAACGTCGTTCCCGCGCCCGGTCCCCATGAGCTTGCGTACCGGCCGGAGGATATTCCGCTGGACATCGTATTCGAGGACGAAACGCTGCTTGTCATCAACAAGCCCCCGGGGCTCGTCGTGCACCCGGGAAGCGGCAACTGGCAGGGCACGCTGCTCAACGCGGTGCTCAAACATGCACCGCAAGTCGCACACCTGCCGCGTGCCGGCATCGTGCACCGGCTCGACAAGGATACGAGCGGCCTGCTCGTCATCGCCAAGACCCTCGCCGCGCACACGGATCTCGTGCGCCAGCTCCAGGCGCGCAGCGTGACCCGCGAATATCTCGCCGTGGTGCATGGCCGGGTTGCGCGAGACGGCACGGTGGATGCGCCGATCGGCCGTCATCCGGTAAGTCGCACGCGCATGGCCGTGGTCGCTCGCGGCAAGCCCGCGATCACGCATTACCGGGTCGTGGAACGCTTTGCCCGGGCCACGCTGTTGCGTTGCCGGCTGGAGACCGGGCGTACGCACCAGATTCGCGTGCATCTCAATTCGATCGGACACCCGCTCGTTGGCGATCCCGTGTACGGCCAAAGAAAAACGCCGCCCACGCTCAACGCCGTCCCGTTTGACCGGCAGGCGCTGCATGCGGAAAAACTGGTCCTGGTGCATCCCGCCACCCGTCGCCACAGAACGTGGCAAGCGGCGCTGCCGCACGACATCCGGGAACTTATCTCCGCCCTGCGCGCAACGGCATGAGTATCCCTTCCGACTGGATCGTGCCCGATTGGCCGGCGCCCGCCAACGTCAAAGCGCTCATTACCACCCGCCGGGGCGGCGTGAGTCGCGGCCCCTTTGCGGGTTTCAATCTCGGTTTACGCACCGGTGACGACCCGCAGGCGGTGATCGCCAACCGCGCGTATTTGCGCCGGCTTCTGCCGCAGGAGCCGAAATGGCTCGCGCAGGAACACGGCACGGCGGTCGTCGACGCCGACGGCATCGAACACCCGCCGCGGGCGGATGCGAGCATCGCGCGCCAGCCGGGCACCGTGTGCGTCATCATGGTGGCCGACTGCGTGCCGGTGCTGTTCACAGACCGGACCGGAACGCTGGTCGCGGCAGCGCATGCCGGGTGGCGCGGCCTCGCCGGCGGGGTGCTCGAAAACACAGTGCGCGGCACGGGCGTTTCACCCGGAGACCTTCTCGCCTATCTCGGTCCGGGCATCGGGCGGCAGGCATTCGAAGTCGGCGCCGATGTACGTGACGCCTTTCTCGCCCGCAGTGCGCTCGCCGCAGCGGCATTTGCGCCCTGCGGGCCGGGCAAGTGGCTGGCAGATATCCATGCGCTGGCACGGCAGGCGCTCGCGCGCGCCGGGGTCGCTCGCGTCCATGGCGGCGGCCTGTGCACCGTTTCAGACGCTCTGCGCTTCTTTTCCTATCGCCGTGACCGGATCACCGGACGCATGGCGGCGTTGATCTGGCGTGAGAGCTGACGGCGTTCGGCCCGGCGGAAGGGGCCTCTCCGATTCACGTATAATTACGCGCTTTGCTCAACACGGACAGGCCGCCTGCCGGTTAGCGGCCCCGGAGCGGTTTGCACCGATCTTCTATGACCACACTGACCTGGATCATTGCCGCCACGGTGCTCGGCGGCGTGCTTTCCGTCATCGCCGCGGCGGTGATTGCGCTCAATGCCAAGGTCACGCAGGTGCCGATACTGGTTAGCTACGCGGTCGGCGCTTTGCTCGGCGCGGTGTTTCTCGACATCCTGCCCGAGGCATTCGGAATGGCCGACAGTCTGGAAACCATGGCCGCCACCATTCTCTTCGGCATTCTCCTGTTTTTCGTGCTGGAAAAGCTGGTGCTGTGGCGGCATTGCCACGTGGAGAGCTGCGAGGCGCACGATCCCCCCGAGCCGGTGCACGATCATGGCCGCAGCGGCATGATGATCATGATCGGCGATACTTTCCACAATCTCGTCGACGGCGTTCTGATCGCGGCGGCGTTTCTGGCCAACGTCGAGCTCGGCATCGTGACGGCGCTCGCCATCATCGCGCACGAGGTGCCGCAGGAGGTGGGCGACTTCCTGATCCTGCTCCACTCCGGTTATAGCCGGGCGCAGGCCCTGGCGCTCAACGTGCTCTCCAGCGCAGCGATGATCGCGGGCGGCGTGCTCGCCTATTTCGCCCTGCAGAGCATGGAGCAGTGGATACCCTTCCTCCTCGGGCTTGCCGCCGCAAGCATGCTCTACGTGTCGGTCGCCGACCTGATACCGGGCCTGCACCGGCGCCCCGAAATCCACGCCACCGTGCAACAGGTCGTCCTCATCGCGCTCGGCGTCGCCACCATCTGGCTCGTCGGCGAACTCGCTCACACGCACGCCTGACAGTGCGCAGCCGCACGGTTCCCGCGCCGGCGGATGCCATGCTATCGTTGTTCTTCGGGTAATACACACATCGGGTCGAAATTCTGTAATCCGGGCGATCTGACATTTGCACGGGATTTTCTCGCACCACGCACATATGAACGAGGACACGAACGCCACCGAGGCGTTCTCAACGCTCAATCGCCGGCTGCTCGAGGGCATGCTGAAGCCGTTGTTGGACGGCGGGGGAATCGATGTCGCCGAGATTTTCAAGTCGCTGGCGGCGGACGTGACTCACGATACCGGCCGCTGGTTCGAGATCCAGGACCGCTACCACCGCAAGCAGCTCGAATTGTGGGGCAGCGTTGCGGCCCTGCCCGCCGGGCGCGCACCGGCGCCGGTGGTCGCGCCCGAAGCGGGAGACCGCAGATTCCGTGCGAGCGAATGGCGGGAACCGTATTTCGACTACCTCGTGCAGTCTTACCTGCTCCGGGCGCAATGGCTGCATGAAGTCGTCGACAACGCCAAGCTTGAACCGCACGCCAAGAAAAAACTGATCTTCTTCGCCCGTCAGATGGTCGATGCGATGTCGCCCGCCAACTTCCCCTGGAGCAACCCCGAAGCACTGAAGCTTGCTCTCGAAACGCGGGGCGAGAGCCTGGCGCTGGGCCTCAAGAATTTTGCAGCGGATCTGGACAAGGGCCTGGTGTCGATGACCGACGAGAGCGCGTTTGAAGTCGGCCGCAATCTGGCCGTCACGCCGGGCGCTGTGGTATTCGAAAACGACTTCTTTCAGCTCATCCAGTATCGGCCTCTGACCGATACCGTATACGAACGGCCGCTCCTGATGGTGCCGCCGTGCATCAACAAGTACTATATTCTCGATCTGCAGCCGGAAAACTCGTTTGTCCGATTCGCTATCGAGCGGGGTCACACCGTGTTCATGGTATCGTGGCGCAATATGCCCGCGGCCATGGGCCATGCCACCTGGGACGACTACCTCGAACACGGCGTGCTCAAGGCGATCGCGGTGAGCGCGGAAATCTGCGGCGCGGAAAAAATCAATGCCCTCGGCTTCTGCGTGGGCGGCACCTTGCTCGCGAGCGCACTCGCGGTCCTGCGTGCCAGGGGACAGGAACCGATCGCAAGCCTCACGCTGCTCGCCACGATGCTCGACTTCTCCGACACCGGCGAGCTGAGCGTGTTTGTCGACGAAGCCTACGTCAGCAAACGCGAGCAGGATTTCGCCAATGGCGGCGTGCTGCACGGCAGGGAACTCGCGCTCACCTTCGCCAGCCTGCGGGCGAATGACCTGATCTGGCACTACGTCGTGAACAATTACCTCAAAGGCAGGACACCCGAGCCCTTTGATCTCCTGTTCTGGAACATGGACAGCACCAATCTGCCGGGGACCATGTACGTCTACTACGTGCGCAATATGTACCTGGAAAACAATCTGCGCGTGCCGGGCAGGCTCACGATGTGCGGCGTACCCGTCGACCTGGGCAAAGTCGACGCGCCCGCATACGTGCTTGCCACCCGCGAAGACCACATCGTGCCGTGGCGGACCGCTTACGCCGGCACGCGCCTGCTCGGCGGTAAAATCCGCTTCGTGCTGGGGGCGAGCGGCCATATTGCCGGAGTCGTCAACCCGGCATCCAGAAATCGGCGCAGTTACTGGCTCAACGAACGGCTTGAAGAGGATCCTGAACGCTGGCTTGCTGGCGCCACGTCGCATCCCGGCAGCTGGTGGACGCACTGGAGCGCGTGGATCGAAAGTTACGGCGGCGGCAAGGTTGCGGCGCCCGGAACGCCGGGAGGCGGCTACTATAATGAGATCGAGCCCGCACCGGGCCGCTACGTCAAGGAAAGGTGCGGCCCACCCGGTCCGGCTCAAGGCGCAATGGGCAGACGCAGTTAGGCATCAACGCTCGTCTTATCTGGAAGGAGAATCGACATGGCACAACGAGTAGCAGTGGTTACCGGCGGCATGGGAGGTCTCGGCGAGGCGATCTGCACCAAGCTCGCAAGGATAGGCTACAAGGTCGTCGCCACCTTCTCGCCGGGCAACAAAAAATCGGCCGAGTGGCTCGCTGAAATGAAGAAGCAGGGACTCGAATTCCATGCCGTGGAGGTCGATGTCACCGACTTCGAGTCCTGCAACAAAGCGGCCGGCAAGATCCAGTCCGAGGTCGGCCCGATCGATGTATTGGTGAACAACGCGGGCATCACCCGCGATACGACCTTCAAGAAAATGGAAAAGGCGGGCTGGGATGCGGTGATTCGCACCAATCTCGACAGCGTATTCAACATGACGAAACCGGTGATAGACGGGATGGCCGAGCGCGGGTGGGGCCGTATCATCAACGT
Organism: Betaproteobacteria bacterium; assembly: GCA_016202565.1. GTDB lineage: Bacteria > Pseudomonadota > Gammaproteobacteria > Burkholderiales > SG8-41 > DSOT01. The sequence continues at coordinate 15,846 of JACQOK010000281.1, forward strand.
GTCCTCGGTCAACGGACAGAAAGGCGCCTTCGGGCAGACCAACTACTCCGCCGCCAAGGCCGGGATGCACGGGTTCACCAAGGCGCTCGCGCTCGAATACGCGCGCAAGGGCGTCACGGTCAACACGATTTCCCCCGGCTATATCGGCACCAAGATGGTGATGGCCATTCCCAAGGAGGTCCTCGATTCCAAGATCATTCCGCAGATTCCGGTCGGTCGTCTTGGCAAGCCCGAAGAGATTGCCGGCCTCGTGGCCTATCTCTGCACCGAGGAAGCGGCGTTTGTCACCGGTGCCAATATCGCGATCAATGGCGGACAGCACATGTATTGAAAAAAAAGCCCTGGCGGGTTACCGCCAGGGCGAGGCCTTTATCTCCAGGAGGGGGTCCTAAACGATAAAGGAGGAGGAGCCTTTCCGGTCAGGCGCGCTTTTTCCCGCCGCCCTTCGCCGCACTCGCCGCCGATTTGATGTTGGCGTCCGTAACGTGGGCAAACTGTCTTGCCGTTCTGGTCAGCGTTTCGACCACCGCATTGCTCGCCGCGAGCGCCTGTCTAATCGCCGCCAGTGCCGGCTCGGACCCCGCCGGCGCTGTCCTGGACGCGCTGTCCACCAAGTGCCCGATATCGCGATTGAAGCTCGCGAACCGCGTTTCCATGAGCTTGCCGAATTCGCACTGGGTCGCGCTGGCGAGGTCATAAACCTTGCGCGAGTAGTCGACCATCTGCTCCACGCTTTGTTCCAGCATTCTCGCCCGCCTCTCCGCGAACTGTTGGGGATCCTTGATCTCCGCCAGAGCCTGCGCGTTCTTGAAGCTTGCCTCCAGCAGCGAGCGCATCGTTTCCAGTTGCAGCCGGGCGAGTTTTTCGGCGTTTTCCGTCGAGACCTTCGCCAACTGGAGCGCGGCTTCGATGGCCTCGCGGTTCCATCCCGCAAGCTGCCGTTCGGTCGCTTTCGTCACGAGATCTCCTTTCGCCGGCAATGCATCGCCTCAGGTGTCATCAAGCCGTCTGTTTGCTGCATCGCAGCAAAACTATCTTAAGTGCATGTGCGCGCTCGTGTCAAGAGTCCTTGACTGCGCCGCAACAAAGCCCAGTGCAAGGCACTACCGCTCTGATTTACCGATATTTTTCAATCTCTTAGATTGCAATGCAGCAGTTTCTCTGGAATAATGGCGTTTTCGCTCAACCTGGGGCTCCTCATGTCATCCCAACCCAGAATTATCAAGAAGTACCCAAATCGTCGGCTTTACGACACCGAAACAAGCAGTTACATCACGCTATCGGATGTCAAGAAACTGGTGCTCGATAACGTCGAGTTCCGGGTGGAGGATGCCAAGAGCAAGGAAGATATTACGCGGAGCATTCTGCTCCAGATCATTCTCGAAGAGGAGACCGCGGGCGCGCCGATGTTCTCATCCGATATGCTGTCGCAAATCATCCGCTTCTACGGCAATGCGATGCAGGGCATGATGGGCAATTACCTCGAGAAGAACATCCAGACCTTCATCGAAATTCAGAAGCGCCTGCAGGACCAGTCGCGCCAGATGTACGGTCAGAATCCCATGCTCAATTCCGAGGCGTGGGGCGAATTCGTGAAGATGCAGGGGCCCGCCATCCAGGGCCTGATGGGTCGTTATCTCGAACAAAGCGCGAATGCGTTTCTGGAAATGCAGCAGCAGTTGCAGCAGCAGACCCGCAATCTGTTCACCAACTTTCCTTTCCCCAACTTCGGCGGAGTTGCGCCACAGAAACCGGACGCACCGTCAAATGGATCTGACAAAGGCGGCGAGGGCAATCGCTGATCGTTTCCCCCGGCGACTGCGCAATATCGTCTGACCGGCAGTGCCGCAAACAGTACCCAAAGTCGGTTTCGTATCACTCGGCTGTCCCAAGGCGCTCGTGGATTCCGAGCGCATCCTCACGCAGCTGCGTGCAGAAGGTTATCTGATCGCGCCACGCTATGCGGATGCTGACCTCGTCGTCGTCAACACGTGCGGCTTTATCGATTCGGCCATCGATGAGTCGCTCGATGCGATCGGCGAAGCGCTGACCGAAAACGGCCGGGTGATCGTCACCGGCTGCCTCGGCGCCAAGGGCGACATCGTGCGGCAGACGCACCCGCAGGTGCTGGCGGTGACCGGACCGCACGCCACCGAAGACGTTATGCGGGCCGTCCATGCCCACCTGCCGCAGCCACACGACCCGTACACGAGCTTGATCCCGCCGCAGGGCGTCAAGCTCACGCCGCGGCACTACGCCTACCTCAAGATTGCGGAGGGCTGAAATCACCGCTGCACCTTCTGCATCATTCCGTCGATGCGCGGGAACCTCGTGAGTCGCCCCGTCGGCGAGGTGCTGCACGAAGCCGAGAGCCTCGTGCACGCCGGCGTCCGCGAGCTGCTGGTGATTTCCCAGGACACGAGCGCGTATGGCGTCGATGTCAAATACCGGACCGGCTTCTGGCGCGGCCGGCCGCTGAAAACACGTATGACCGAACTCGCGCGCGCGCTGAGCGAGATGGGTGTCTGGGTACGCCTCCACTACGTTTACCCGTATCCGCACGTCGATGACGTCATCCCCCTGATGGCGGAAGGCAGGCTCCTGCCCTATCTCGATGTGCCGTTCCAGCACGCGAGCCCAAGGATCCTCAAGCTCATGAAGCGCCCCGCCAACGCCGAAAACACGCTGGAACGCATCCGCCGCTGGCGCGCCATGTGTCCCGAGCTGACCATCCGCAGCACCTTCATCGTCGGCTTTCCCGGCGAGACCGAAGCGGAGTTCGAGGAACTGCTGGCTTTCCTGGAGGAAGCGCAGCTCGATCGCGTCGGCTGTTTTGCCTATTCGCCGGTCCACGGCGCGGCCGCGAACGAGTTGCCGGATCACGTGTCGGAAGCACTCAAGGACGAACGCCGCGCGCGATTCATGCAGCTGCAGGAGAAAATCAGCGCGCAACGCCTCAAACACAAAGTCGGCAGAACGCTCACGGTTCTGGTCGATGACATCGCCGGGCAAGGTGCGGTGGCGCGTTCGAGCGCCGATGCGCCGGAGATCGACGGCCAGGTATTCATACCGAAGCCGCGCGGGGTGCAGGCCGGCGAATTCGCGACGGTGCGCGTGACGCGCTCGGATGTGCACGACCTCTGGGCCGAGGTCGTATAACGCGCAGCTACGGCGGCAGGGTGTGCCGCCCTACTTCACGGCTCGGTCGGCGGCGTATGTCGGATCGCGCTGTGCGCGCTCACGGAAGAATTCGGCTGCTTCCCGCGCATCGCGGGTGCGCCTCATCGGCGGCAGGCTTTGCAGAATGCGCCGGCCGTAACTCTTGTTGATGAGACGCGCGTCGCAGATCGCGAGCACGCCGCGGTCGTGCTCGTCGCGGATGAGCCGGCCGGCCCCCTGCTTGAGTGTAATCACCGCCTCCGGAAGCTGGTATTCGAGAAAGGCATTGCGCCCCTCGCGGTTCATCCGGTCGATGCGCGCAGCGAGCACCGGATCGTCCGGCGCGGCGAACGGCAGCTTGTCGATCACCACCACCGACAAGGCCTCCCCGCGCACGTCCACGCCTTCCCAGAATGACTGGCTTCCCGCCAGTACCGCGTTGCCGAGGCGGCGGAAGCGCTCCAGGAGTTCCGAGCGCGAGCCTTCGCCCTGCACCAGCAGCGGAAAATCGAGCCCGCGCCGCGTGAACGCCTCTTTGAGCAGCGCATGGCCTTCGCGCATCGCGCGCAAGCTCGTGAACAGCAGAAAGGCCCGGCCGCCGCTTGCTTCGATCAGCGGCAGCGCCGCCGCAATCACCGCCGGCGTGTGCTCGGGCGTGTTGGGATCGGGCAACCCCTCCGGCACGTAGAGCAGGGCCTGCCGCTCGTAGTCGAAGGGGCTTTCCCAACTCACGCTGCGCGCATCGTCGAGCCCCAATTCATCACTGTAGTGGCTGAAATCCCCGCCCACCGACAGCGTTGCCGAAGTGAAAATCCACGCCCGCGGCTCGCCCCCGGTCTGCTCGCGGAAAGTTTCCGCGACCGACAACGGCGTCGTATTGAGGTGCAGCGCGCGGCTGAACAGTTCCACCCACCGCACGCAGCGGGCGTCTTCGCCGCTGCGCCAGCGTTCGGTCTGTTCGGCCAGCGTGAGCGTACGTTGCCAGCAGCGCTCCAGCCCTTCGCTGCGCTGCGCCTGCTCCGCCAGCACGCGTGCGAGGTCGTCAAGGCATTCGAGTACTGCGCCGAGCGCCGGTCCGTACCGTTTGTGCCGCTCCAGCATCCGCAGCGGCAGGCGGCCGCTCTCCTCCGCAAATACCAGTCGCAAGTCGCGCGCCGCCTTGTCGAGCGCCTGCGCCGCCGCAGGCAGCGCCGCGCAGTCCCTGGCCGACACCGCGCCTTCGGTTCGTGTGTCGCGCGCGAGTTCCAGGTATTGCGAGGTGGAAACGCTTTCGCCGAAGAAAAGGCTCGCCGTCTCCGGCAGCTGGTGCGCCTCATCGAATATCACCGTATTGCATGCGGGCAGGAGTTCCCCCGCGCCCTCGTCACGCAGGACCAGATCGGCAAAGAACAAGTGATGATTGACCACCACGACATCCGCCGCGAGCGCCTGCTTGCGCGCTGTCATCACGAAACAGCGGTTGTAGTGCGGGCACTCCGAGCCAAGGCAGTTCTCGCGCGTGGAAGTGGCATACGACCACACACCCGCGTCTTCGGGAACGCTCGAGCAATCGGCCTTGTCTCCGGTCAGGCTGATACGCGCAAAACGATCGATCAGAGCAAGATAGCGGGCGTCATCCCGCGCCGGGAATCGGGCTTCAGTCCGCGCGCGCTCGAGATGATAATGGCAGTCGTAATTGGCGCGGCCCGTGAGCAGCGCCACCGTCACGGGGACTTTGAGCGCCTGCCGCACGGTCGGGATGTCGCGATCGAAGAGCTGGTCCTGCAGCGTCTTTGTTCCGGTCGAGATGATGACCTTGCCGCCCGACAGGAGCGCCGGCACGAGATAGGCAAAAGTCTTGCCGGTGCCGGCCTCCGCCACCAATACCGTGTTGCCCGCGATCGCCTCAGAAACGGCGCGCGCCATCTCGAGTTGAAACGGCCGCGCGCGAAAGTCCCTGATGGCCCGGGCGAGCGGGCCCTGCTCGGAAAACAGCGAATCCAATTCGGGCACGCTGCGGAGTTTAGCCTGAGTCATGGGATCTCGCCATCCTCGACGCGCGTGCCTACCGCGCCATGGAGGTGGATGTCACGCCGCAATTTGGTATCCTCGTCAACGCGCGTGTCGGAGAAAAGTTACATTGCACCCGCTTATCCCAATATGTGCGCGGCGTCCCTATGCCCGGTCCTGAAATCCTGCTGCTGTTCATGGGCGCCGCGCTTGTCCTGAATCTGACACCCGGCCAGGACATGATGTACGTCGCTGCGCGCAGCGTCAGCGACGGGCGGGCGGCTGGAATCGTGTCCGCCTTCGGTGTTGCGGCGGGCCTGCTGTTACACGTGTCCGCGCTTGCGCTGGGCCTTTCAGCGTTGCTTGCTGCGGCGCCGCTCGCCTACACTCTCATACGCGTGGCGGGCGCGGTTTATCTCATCTTCCTGGGCCTGCGCCTTCTGTTCCGGCCGGGCGGCGTCACCCAGGCCGCAAATCCGGCTCGCTCACCCCTCCGTGTCGTATTCCTGCAAGGCGTCATAACAAATGCGCTCAATGCCAAAGTGGCTTTGTTCTTCCTCGCGTTCCTGCCCCAGTTTGTCGATCCGGCGGCGGGGCCGGTCGTGCCGCAAATCGTCCTCCTGGGTCTTCTGTTCAACGTGCAGGGCACCGTGGTCAATCTCGTGGTAGCCGTGCTCGCCAGCGAAGGCACGGCGTGGCTGCGCTCCAACGAGCGGCGCGTGATGATCCTGCAGCGTCTTACCGGGATCGTGTTTCTGGGCCTGGGATCGCGTCTGGCTCTGACGGGGTCGATGGATTACTAAGAGTGCCTAACATAATGAAGCGCGTGCTGCGCTGTCACGATTTTGGCTCAGGGCGCGAAGCTCGCCGCAGTCAATATCGCGAATATTGACAAGGTGAGCGACAAAGCCATGGGCCAAAA
>JACQOK010000289.1 GCA_016202565.1 Betaproteobacteria bacterium
CGAACACACCGATCAATGCCACCGAGAGCTTGCCCAGTTGCGCAAGCTCGGCAAAGCTGTATAAAGCGCCCAGCGTGATGACCCCGGTTTTGAGCCCGAGCCGCGACAGCCGTACGCCGTTCTCCGCCCAACCCGGCACCTTGAACACGTTGACGATGATGATGCCGGCGACGATGCCCATCACGACGTAGTTGAGGTTCATCACGCTTGCGAAATTGAAGCCGAGCGCGGGTTGCGCTTCGCGGCCCCATTTCCCCATCAGCGGATCAAGCCCCCACTTCACGATGAAGGCCACCAGCATGATGAACATCACCCCCGCGACCGTGGAAAGGTAGTAGTCGGTGTGGCCCTCTTTGGGTTTGGCGAGCAGTTGCCACAGGCCGACAAGGATGGCTACGGCGCCGAAGGCGTAGCCCAATACCTGCATTTCCCCAGTATAGCGACCCGTATTGAGAAACTTGATGACCGCCGCCATCGCGTTACTTTGCACGAGATAGGCGTAAGCGACCATCACGACGCCGATGACGAGCGTCCACGGGGTTCTCTGCGTGTAGACCATGGTTCCTCCCTTGTTGGCAACGTTGAATTCCCAACGGCAGCCGCCGCGAGGCGGCACCCCTTGTCTTATTCTCTGACGCGCAGTCCGGCGCGCTGCTGATTATTATTGATTCGGCGGCAAGCCGCGGCTTCGCATACCAAGCTGCCGGCGCACCATGCAAGTGCGCATAGTGTTAAACGCCCCTAACTTGAAGTCAAGTATTTGCTTGGCAGGTGTGGTGCGCGCCCGCACGGACAAAGGCGCGCATGACATAAAATTTTTCGATGCGTGCTTCGACTTTACTAATGCAGCATCGAAACGAACATCCGCTTGTCATCGCGCGGGGAGTTCCGGTAATTCGGTGAGCTTCGTGAGTACTGCGTCTGGGGCTAGTGGTCGTAGAGCTTCGCCGTGGCCTTGCCGCGAAACACGCGGTAGGAATAGGCAGTATAGGCGAGGATGAAGGGCAGTACGACGAGCGCGCCGGCGAGCACGACTTTGAGCGATGAGGGATGGGCCGCCGCTTCCCAGATCGTCATGCGATCCATGACGACGTACGGGAACAGGCTGTAGGCAAGACCGCCAAAGGCGAGCACGTAGATCGTCACTGCTCCGGCGAATGGTCCCCATTCGGGCGCAGACATGCCTTTCCTGAGGCGCCCGGTGAGGCGCCACACCCAGACCCATGCCGCCATGCTCGCTAGCGGCAACAGCATCAGGGCGAGCGTGCCGGGGAAATCGAACCATTTGTCGCGCACCGTATCGCTCGCGAGCGGCGTGCCAAGGCTCACCAGCACAAAGCCGAGCGCGACCCACAACAGGCCCCACCGCGTCCAGCCGACAGCCTTTTTCTGGAGTCTTCCTTCAGTACGCAGGATGAGCCAGCTCGCACCGAGCAGCACATAGCCGCCGCAGACCCCGCCCGCGACGACGAGCGCAAACAGGAAGTAGCCAAAACCCGACTCGAAACCCGTTACATAACTGCCGAGCATCAGCCCTTGGGCGAGGGCCGCGAGGAACGAGCCGAACCAGAACAGCCAATTCCACAGCTCGCGGTGCCATCCTTCGGCTTTCACCCGGAATTCGAAGGCGACCCCGCGCAACATCAGGCCGATCAGCATCGCCGTCACCGGCAGGTAGAGCGCGGTGAGGACGACACCATGCGCTGCGGGGAACGCGACCAGCAGCAGGCCGATCCCGAGTACGAGCCAAGTTTCGTTGGCGTCCCAGAACGGGCCGATCGAAGCGACCATTACGTCCTGCTCAGGCGCATCGGCCGCCGGCATCAGCATGGCGACGCCCAAGTCGTAGCCGTCGAGCACGACGTAGGCCAGGATCGATGCGCCCATCAGTATCGTGAAAATCACCGGCAGGTCGATCATGCGGCCGCTCCTGTCTCCAACGGCGTCGACTTTGTCGCCTCGGGGGCGCTTCCTCTTCCGGCAAGATGCGTCAGCACCACCATGTAGGCGACGAGCATCACGCCGTAGGTCATCATGTAGCCCGTGAAGCTCGCGCCGAGCTGGGCCCCGCCGATAGGACCGGCCGCGGCCGCCGTTCTCAGCAGGCCGGTGACGAGCCAGGGCTGCCGGCCGATCTCGGTGACAATCCAGCCGGCAACCGTGGCGACCCAGCCCGAAAAAGTGAACCCGGCGAAGAGCCACAGTACCCAACGCGACGGCAGCGCGCATTTCCTCGTTCGCCAGGCGCCGTACCACGACAGCATGAGCATGAGCACGCCCGTTCCGACCATCAGGCGAAATGCGAAAAACACCGGCGCCACCGGCGGCGCATCGGGCGTGAAGGCATCGACGCCCTTCAGCTCGGCCGCCGCGTCGTGCTTGAGGATCAGGCTCGCGCCGTTCGGAATCTCGATCGAGTAGTCATTGCGCTGCTCCCTCTCGTTGGGAATTGCGAACAACACGAGCGGCACGTTCCTTCCGGTTTTCCAGATCGCCTCCACGGCGGCGATTTTTGCCGGCTGATGCTCGAGCGTATTAAGACCGTGCAGATCGCCCACCAGGACCTGGAGGGGAGCGAGTATCGCCGCAACGATCACGCCGGTGCGCAGCGTGGTGCGCGCGGCCGGATCATCATTCGGCTGGAGCAGCCGCCACGCCGAGAGTCCCACGACGATGAAGGCCGCGGTGAGCCCCGAAGCGATCGTCATATGCGTGAAGCGATAGGGGAATGACGGATTGAAGATCACCCGCCACCAGTCGGTCGCGATGAGCTGCCCGGCATCGTAACCATGACCGGACGGCGTCTGCATCCACGAGTTGAGGGCGAGAATCCAGAACGCCGATACCGTGGTGCCGACCGCGACGAGCACAGTGGAAGTCAAGTGTACCCAGCCCGGCACGCGGTTCATCCCGAACAGCATGACGCCGAGGAAGGTCGCTTCGAGGAAGAAAGCCGTCAGCACCTCGAAGGCGAGCAGGGGGCCGGCGACGTTGCCCACGCTGTTCATGAATCCGGGCCAGTTGGTTCCGAACTGGAACGACATGACCACGCCCGATACGACGCCCATCGCGAAGGACAGCGCGAATATCTTGGTCCAGAGGCGATAGGTGGCGAGCCAGGAGGGCTCGCCGGTGCGCGCGTACTGCACGCGGAAATAGACGAGGAACCACGCGAGCGCGATGGTGATGCTCGGAAAGAGAATGTGAAACCCGATGTTCAACCCGAACTGGGCACGCGCCAGAAGCAGAACATCGCTGGTTTCCATGGCCGTGTTCAGGATGGATTGTTTGCCGGCATGCCTACTTCAGGATATGGCTCGGCGGGCGGGGTTCCCGACGGCGGCGCGCCGGTCAACCGCCACTCAGCGCGCACACGATCCCCCTTTGCGGGTTGCCACCAGCAGCACGACCTTGCACTGTGGGCCGGCGGAGGATCTGGAAGACTTTCGGCGCGCGTTCGCCCTGGACTCTCGTTTGGCGGACATCATAGATACTCCCGGATGGTGGATTTTACGTCAACGGCGGCCGAAGCCTGTAGGATGGCCTGTGCCCTTTGCCGCGACGGCGCGTGAAAAACGCCGAATACCCGACACTTGAAAACGGACTTCCGTACCCAATATGCTAATTAATTCAGGTTTTTCGGACTGTTATGCGATTCGATAAATTCACCACCAAGTTTCAACAGGCCTTCGCCGACGCGCAGAGCGTGGCGGTCGGCAACGACAATCCGTACATCGAGCCGCAGCATCTGTTCTATGCGTTGATCAATCAGCAGGATGGCGGCGCCGCGTCGTTGCTCTCGCGTGCCGGTGTCAACGTCCAGGGGCTGCGCGGGGCACTGAAAAGCGCCATCGAGCGCCTGCCCAAGGTTGAAGGCACCGCCGGCGAAGTGAACGTCTCGCGCGAGCTCGCCAACCTGTTCAACGTCACGGACCGCGAAGCGCAGAAGCGCGGTGATCAGTACATCGCGTCCGAACTGTTCCTGCTCGCGCTGACGGGCGACAAAGGAGAAACCGGCCGCCTGTTGAAGCAGCACGGCGCAACCCGGGAGCATCTGGAACAAGCGATCAATGCGGTGCGCGGTGGCGAGGCGGTGCAGAGCCCGGAAGCGGAGGGCAGCCGCGAAGCGCTCAAGAAATATACGCTCGACCTCACCGAACGGGCACGCGCGGGCAAGCTTGATCCGGTGATCGGGCGCGACGACGAAATTCGCCGCGTGGTCCAGATCCTCCAGCGCCGCACCAAGAACAACCCCGTGCTGATCGGCGAGCCGGGTGTCGGCAAGACGGCGATCGTCGAAGGCCTCGCCCAGCGCATCGTCAACGGCGAAGTGCCGGAAACGCTCAAGGGAAAGCGCGTCCTCTCGCTCGACATGGCCGCCATGCTCGCCGGCGCCAAGTATCGCGGCGAGTTCGAGGAACGGCTCAAGTCCGTGTTGAAGGAGATCGCGCAGGATGCGGGCCAGACGATCGTCTTCATCGATGAGCTGCACACGATGGTCGGCGCCGGCAAGGCCGAAGGCGCAATCGATGCCGGCAACATGCTGAAGCCGGCGCTCGCGCGCGGCGAGTTGCACTGCGTGGGCGCCACCACGCTCGATGAATACCGCAAGTACGTCGAGAAGGACGCGGCGCTCGAACGGCGCTTCCAGAAGGTGCTGGTGGACGAGCCCTCGGTCGAGGACACCATCGCGATTCTGCGCGGACTGCAGGAGAAGTACGAAGTGCATCACGGCGTGGATATCACCGATCCGGCCATCGTGGCCGCCGCCGAGCTTTCGCACCGTTACATCAGCGACCGTTTTCTGCCGGACAAGGCGATCGACCTGATCGACGAGGCGGCCTCGCGCATCAAGATGGAGATCGATTCCAAACCCGAGGAGATGGACAAACTCGACCGCCGATTGATCCAGCTCAAGATCGAGCGCGAGGCGATGCGCAAGGAAAAGGACGAAGCGTCGCAGAAGCGCCTCAAACTGCTGGAAGAGGAGATCACGGCGCTCGAACGCGAATACGCCGATCTCGAAGAGATCTGGAAGGCGGAAAAGGCGCAGGTCCAGGGCTCGCAGCACGTCAAGGAAGAACTCGATCGCCTCAAGGTCGAGATGGAGGCGGCCAAGCGCAAAGGCGACTGGCAGAAAGTCTCCGAGATCCAGTACGGCAGGATTCCGCAGCTCGAAGCGCAGTTGAAGCACGCCGATCATCCCGGCAAACAGCAAAAGCCGCGGCTGCTGCGCACGCAGGTCGGCGCCGAAGAGATCGCCGAGGTCGTGTCGCGCGCCACCGGCATCCCGGTCGCCAGGATGATGCAGGGCGAGCGCGAGAAGCTGCTGCTGATGGAAGACCGGTTGCACCGGCGCGTCGTCGGGCAGGACGAAGCGGTGAAGCTGGTGGCGGACGCGATCCGCCGCTCGCGGGCGGGACTGGCCGACCCACGGCGGCCGTACGGCTCGTTTCTGTTCCTGGGACCGACCGGCGTGGGCAAGACGGAACTGTGCAAGGCGCTCGCCGAATTCCTGTTCGACGCGGAGGATCACCTTATCCGCATCGACATGTCGGAGTTCATGGAAAAGCACTCGGTGGCGCGGCTGATCGGGGCCCCGCCCGGCTATGTCGGCTACGAGGAGGGCGGCTATCTCACCGAGGCGGTGCGACGTAAGCCCTATTCCGTGATTCTCCTCGATGAAATCGAGAAGGCGCATCCCGACGTGTTCAATGTATTGCTGCAGGTGCTCGACGACGGCCGCATGACCGACGGGCAGGGCCGCACCGTGGACTTCAAGAATACGGTGGTGGTGATGACCTCGAATCTCGGTTCACAGCTCATCCAGCAGATGGCGGGCGATGACTATCAGGTCATCAAGCTCGCCGTCCTGGGCGAGGTGAAAACGCAGTTCCGTCCCGAGTTTGTCAACCGCATCGACGAGATCGTGGTGTTCCACGCGCTCGACGAGAAGCACATCAAATCGATCGCGCGCATCCAGTTGAGCTATCTCGAGAAGCGGCTGGCGGCGCTCGAGATGAAACTCGAGGTGAGCGAGGCCGCGCTCAAGGAAATCGCAGCGGCGGGCTTCGATCCGGTCTACGGCGCGCGGCCGTTGAAGCGGGCGATCCAGGCGCGCATCGAGAACCCGCTCGCCAAGGCGATCCTGGAAGGCGGGTTCGCACCCAAGGACACCGTGCGGGTCGATGCGAAAAAGGGCGCCATCGTGTTCGAGAAAGCGCAGACTGCCACCGCTGCCGCCTGATTTGTGGTGCAGACGGGCCGCCACACATTTGCACGTAGCACAATAACGAGGCATGGACCCGAATGCGCTGATCCCGCTCTGGTTGAAGCTCGCTTACACGGGGTTCGTAGTCGTCACCGTGGCGGTCTACGCGGTCAAGTACCCGCTCGTGAATTTTCTGTGGTTCTCGGACATCGCGCTGCTTCTCACGGTGCCGGCACTGTGGTTCGAAAGCGCCCTGCTGGCGGGCATGATGACGGTAGCGGTGCTGCTGCCCGAAGCCGTCTGGAATGCGAGCTTTTTCGGACGACTGTTGACCGGTAAGCGTGTCAGCGGCCTGACCGACTACATGTTCGATCCGGCGAAGCCGCTGTGCTTGAGGGCGCTTTCCCTGTTCCACGTCTTCCTGCCGCCGCTGCTGCTGTGGATGATCGCGCGCCTCGGCTACGAGCCGAACGCGTGGATCGTGCAGACCGCGCTCGCCTGGGTCGTTCTTCCGCTCAGCTATTGGCTGGTGAATCCCGAAGTCGAGGAAAACGTGAACTGGGTGTTCGGTCCGGGTGGCAAGCCGCAGCATCGCCTGCCGCCGCTCGCTTATCTGGGTCTGGTGATGATCGGTTTTCCGCTTCTCATCTACTTTCCGACGCATCTCCTGCTGCATGCCCTGTTCGGGTAACTGCCGGCGCGCGTGCCGCGCGGCTCAGGCGTTGCTGACGCGAACCTGCTTCAGCAAGGCGATGGCCTGCTCCTCGGGCAGCGGTGCGCTGAAATAGTAGCCCTGCATCTCGTCGCAGCGGTGCTTGCGCAGGAAGTCGAACTGGTCACGCGTTTCCACGCCCTCGGCGATTACTTTGAGCCCAAGGCTGTGCGCCATCGCAATCACGGCCTGGGTGATGGCGGCATCGCCGGGGTCGCCGGGGATGTCGAGAATGAAAGAGCGGTCGATCTTGAGGCTGTCGATCGGAAAGCGCTTGAGGTAGGCAAGCGAAGAGTAGCCGGTGCCGAAATCGTCGATGGCAACCCGAACCCCCATTTCCTTGAGTTGATTGATCAATGCGACAGCGCGCTCGGGATTGTGCATCACCATGCTTTCCGTGATTTCAAGCTCGAGGCAGCTCGCCTCGCAACCGGTTCGTTCGAGCGCCCGCATCACCTCCTTCAGCAGGTCGCCGTGGACGAACTGCCGGGGGGATAGGTTGACCGCGACCCTGATGAGCGGGATGCCGAGCGCCTGCCAGTTGCGCTGCGCTTCGCAAGCGCTGCGCAGCACCCATTCGCCGATCGGGACGATGAGACCGGTTTCTTCGGCGATCTGAATGAAGCTGGCGGGAGGGATCAGTCCCAGTTCCGGATGCCGCCAGCGCGCCAGGGCCTCCATGCCGGTGACGTGGCCGCGGCGTATGTCGACCTGCGGCTGGTAGTGCAGCATGATCTCGTCTCGCTCGAGAGCGCGACGCAATCCTGATTCCAGCGTCAAGCGCTCGACCGAGTGCACGTTCATCTGCGCCGAATAGAACTGGAACGAGTTTCTGCCCTGTTCCTTGGCGCGATACATCGCGATGTCCGCGTTCTTGAGGAGCGTCTGGATGTCTTCGCCGTCATCGGGATAGGTGCTGACTCCAATGCTCGCGGTAACATGATATTCCTGCCCGAAAAGCGGGAAACCCGCGCCGAGCGCCGCGATCAGCTTGTGGGCGACGCCGGCGAGATCGAGCGGATCGGAGACTTCCTCCACCAGCACTACGAATTCGTCGCCGCCCAGACGCGCGACCGTGTCGGTCGCGCGCAGGTTATCGGTGAGGCGCGTCGCGACCTCCCGCAACAGCACGTCCCCCGACTCGTGTCCCAGGGTGTCGTTGATGATCTTGAAGCGGTCCAGATCAATGAACAGAATCGCGAGCCGCCGTCCGTAGCGCTGCGCCTGCGCGATGACATGGTTCAGCCGTTCGTTGAACATGACGCGGTTGGGCAGTCCCGTGAGCGCGTCATGGGTAGCCACGAACTTCACTGCTTCCTCCGCCTGCATGCGCACCATGTACTGGCCGATCTGGCTGCCGATGGATTGAGCGATCTGGATCAGCATTTCATCGGGTTCGCGCACGTCGCGATGGAAGAATTCCATTACGCCGAGCACTTCGTTGCCCCCTAAAAGGGGAAAGCCGAAGGCGCCGTGCAGGTCTGCGCGGGCGGCAAGCGCCCTGCGCTTGAACGCCTGATCCCGCGCGATGTCGTCGATCCAGACCGGCTGTCCTGCGGCATAGGTGCGGCGCACCAGGCCCTGTCCGACCGGTTCCGGTTCCACCGAGCGATCCTTGCTGGCGGCGATGAACTCGCGTATTTCCGGGGTGTCGATGCCCCAGGTTTCACGACAGCGGAGCAACCCTGCCTGCTTGTCCATCTGCCAGCGCGCGCCGCAGTGCCAGCCCATCGTTTCACAAATCGTCTGTATGATCCTGGGAATCGCTTCCGACAGAGTTTGCGCCTCCGCCAGCACGCGCGTGACGGCGTGTTCCATCCCCTGGCGATTTTCGGTCTGCTTGCGGTCGGTGATGTCCTCGACGACGCTGATCAGATACTCGGGTTTTCCCGATTTGTCGCTGACGGTGGAGATAGTCCGCCTCGCCCATACGACTTTGCCGTTCTTGTGTATGAAGCGCTTTTCGCCGCCTGCCGATTTCATCGAGCCGCGGGAAAGCTGTGTGCGGAACTGCACGCCCTGACCGTAGTCATCCGGATGGGTGAAGTCCTTGATGCTCCTGCCGATGAGTTCCTCTTTCGTATAACCCAGCATGTCGAAGAATCTCTGGTTGGCGTCCGTAAGAACGCCGTTTAAGTCCACGCGGGTGATCCCGACTGCTGCGTTGTCAAAGATGGCGCGATAGCGTTGTTCGGTCTCCTTGCGCTCGGTGATATCCTCGATGATGCGGACGTAATAAAGCGGCTGGCCGGCAGCATCTCGTACCAGGGAAATCGTCCGGTTCACCCAGACGGGAGCGCCATCCTTGCGCAGATACAGGCGCTCGGAAGCAAACGACTGGACCTTCCCGCTCAACATGTCCGCCGTGTAGGTGCGCCGGTCCGTGTCGCGAAAGTCCGGATGGATGACGTCATCCACCGATTTTCGAATCAGCTCTTCTTGCGTGTACCCGAGAATCTCGCACAGTTTGGGATTGACGTGGAGGATCCGGCGGTCGAGGTCTACGTGCATGATGCCGACCGGAGCGTTATCGAACGTCGCACGGTAGCGTTCGGCTGCCGCTTTGCGCTCGCTGATATCCTCGATGATACGGATGAAGTACAGGGGCACACCCGTTGCGTCTTTTCCCAGCGACACGGTGCGATTGACCCAGAGGGATGAGCCGTCCTTGCGGAGGAATTTCCGTTCCGAAGAGAACGAGCTCAGTTCGCCGTTCAGCATCTTTTCGCGATAGATGGGGCGGTCCGCGCCCCGGTAGTCCGGAGAGAGGATTTGATCGGTGGTCATGCCAAGCAGCTCTTCCTGCGTGTAGCCCAGCATGGCGCAGAGCTTGGGATTCGCGTGCAGGATTCTGTCGTCCTCGATGGCGGTGTGCATGATGCCCACCGGAGCGGACTCGAAAGTCGCGCGGTATCGTACTTCCGCTTCCTTGCGCTCGGTAATGTCGACGATGGTGCCGATCAATCCTGCAACGCTTCCGTCAGGGCGCGTAAAAGTGGCCTTGCAGTAGATCGTTTCATGGCGCCTGCCGTCCGGTGTCATGATCGACGTCTCGTACACCTGGGTCCCTGGACTTCGCCAGAGCACCTGGTCCATGGCGTCCAGCTTGCTGGCCACTTCCCGGTGATCCGGATAGAGGTCGAATACCGTCTTGCCGATAAACGCAGTCCGGGGAATGCCGAAATAGCGTTCCCATGCCTTGTTCACCCCGATGTAGCGTCCGTCGGTGTCTTTGAAGAAGACCGGATTGGGCAGCACCTCGATCAACTGCTCGGTCATGCGCTGTGCTTCGGCGAGATTCGCCTCGCTCTTGCGCAGGTCCTCGGTGATCCGATTTGCCAGTTCGAGCGCTCTGCTCCCTGATGTGGCGAGCGAACGGATCAGGCCGAACAGCAGCAAGGCGATGATGCCCCCGCCCAGCAAGACGGCCATCGGCAACCAGCGTTCTGAGGGCTCGACAAATCCCTCCCGAGCACTGAAAAACAGCTTCCATCGGCGCCCGCCCACATCGAGTTCTGCCGTGCGGGTCAGTCCTGAAACGCCGCGGTCGCTCGGCTCATCCTGCGGAGACGGCGCTCCAAGCAGGCGATCGCTGTCGAACATCAGGTTTTCCCTGGACGGCGGCTGCAAACCGGCCGGACCGCCCAGGAAGCCCGCATCGTGAATCCGAACGCGGACTTTTTGCAGGAACTGCTCGCCAAATACCCCGCGCATCAGATCGATCACGACGAACGATGCGCTTACCATCCCGGCAAACGCCTCGCGGCGCTGCGCCACCGTGTCGAGCGGCATGTCCCGGTGATAAATCGGCAAGCGCATCGCGAAGCCCGGATGCTTCCGCGGATCGTGCGCGAGCGCGATGGTCCCTGACGCAGTCAACAGTCCGGAATCGCGGGTGCGCTCGAGCGCCGCCAGCCGCACTGCGTCGCCGCCAAGATCGAGACCGAGCGCCGCCTCGTTTCCGGCCATCGGCTCGACGTATTGCACGACCACGTATTCCGGCCGCTCTCCCGCAGGCTTGATCGCGAAGTCCGGATAACCGCGAGGATCGACGCTGGTGTCGTTGCGCACCCTCTCTTCAAATGCCTGCTTCTGCGCGGCAGGGATGCGCTGACTGTAGTGTATGACCTGCACGCCGGGATAGCGCCGGTTCAGATCGAGGCTGTTGATGTAGCTGCGGAACTCCCGCCGGCTCACGGAACTGTCCGCGATATACATGCCCCGGATGCCGAGCAGGATATCGGAATAGGCCCGGATCCGCGCTTCGATGGCTTCCGGGGAGTCACTGACGGCTCCTTCGAATTTCAGCCTGGCCTCGTGTTCTATCTGTCTTGTTGCGAGATAGGCTGCCGCGGCCGACAGGACAATACCGATTGCCAGCACAACAAATGCTGTTGAAGTGCGGCTGACGATATTGGCTAACTGTGGCCGCATATCTGGGCCGGGAACGACAGGTTCATGTATGAATCCAGCCCCGTTTTTCGACTCCGGACCGCTCCCCCAGTAACCATATCAGCATAGCATGGCGTTCGCATCGATGGTGTTATGC
>JACQOK010000291.1 GCA_016202565.1 Betaproteobacteria bacterium
CCTTCGGGCTGGCGCGAATTTTGGCCCATGAATTTGTCGCTCCCCTTGTGAATATTCGCGATTTTCACTGCGGGAAGCTTCGCGTCCTGAGCCAAAATCGTGCCAGCGCAGCACGCGGTTCATTATGTTAGGCACTCTTAGTCTTCGGCCCCGGCCTTGATCAAGGCCTCGGCGATCTGGCGCATCCCCCGTTCGCGCGCGACTTCCAGCGCCGTATAGCCGAATTTGGTCTTGTGGTTCACGTCGGCGCCGTGGTCGAGCAGCAGCATCACCATCGGCAGGTGTCCCTCGCGTGCGGCCATCATCAATGGCGTCGTGCCATTGTCAGCTATCGCGTTCACGTCGGCTTTGCGCGCGATCAGCAGGCGCGCGATATCGACGCGATTGTTGACGGCCGCATACATGAGGGGCGTCCAGCCGGGGTGATTTATTTCTGCGCCTCTTTCAAGCAATAAACGCACATTTTCGGTCTGCCCCCTGAGGGCTGCCAGCATGACGGCGGTCTCGCCGTGAGCGTTGCGGGCGTTGATCTTCGGCCGTGCCGCGAGCAGGGTCTTGACGAGGGTGGGCTTGCCCTCCTTCGCCGCCAGCATCAGCAGCGATTCGCCTTCAGGAGTCACGGTGTCGACGTCGACGCCGCGCTTCAACAATGCCGAAGCCGTCCCTTCGTCGCCATTTTTGATCGCATGGATCATGTCCTCGTAGACGCCGGCTGAGGCCCACGTCGCAAACAGCAGCAACAGCACGCCGGCGACGCCAAACGCAACGTTACGCATCGGATTCGTTTCCCTTCACATTAAACAGGTTGTAAAAGTTTGCCGTCGTGGCCTGGGCCACTTCCATAAACGGGATGCCGCGCAGCCGCGCGATTTCCTCGGCCACATGCTTCACGAGTCCCGGCTGGTTGAGTTTGCCACGGTGCGGCACCGGTGCCAGATAGGGTGAATCCGTCTCGATCAGCATGCGCTCGAGCGGAACCTTCCTGGCAACGTCCTTCAGCGCCTGGGCGTTCTTGAACGTCACGATCCCCGAAAAGGAGATATAAAACCCCAGATCCATGGCCTCCCGGGCGACCTCCCACGATTCGGTAAAGCAGTGCATTACGCCCCGCGCCTCCCCTGCTCTTTCTTCGCGCATGATGCGCAGCGTGTCCGCCGCCGCCGCCCGCGTATGAATGATGAGCGGCTTGCGGCACTGGCGTGCGGCGCGGATGTGACAGCGGAAGCGTTCGCGCTGCCATTCCAGATCGCCCTTCAGACGATAATAATCGAGCCCCGTTTCACCGACGGCGACGATTTTGGGATGGTCGGCGAGCTTGACCAGCCGTTCGATCGATACTTCCCCGACATTTTCGTAATCGGGGTGCACGCCGACCGAACCGTAGAGGTGTGGATAGCGCTCGGCAAGGGAGCGCACCTGCGGAAAATCCTCGAGCGTCACGCTGACGCATAACGCATGCGCCACCTGGTTCTCGCGCATCAAAGCCATGACGCTGTCGAGCTGGGATGCCAGTTCGGGAAAATCAAGATGACAGTGTGAGTCAACCAGCATGTCAGATCGCCTGCTTCCCGCCCCGTGCGCCGGTCTCCAGCATCCCGGCATAATCGAGGAGCAGCTGCTCGAGCAGCAGCCGCGGATTGAGCGGATGGTTGATGACGCGCTGCAGATTCACCATTGCGCGATGGAAGCGCAGCACGCTGAGTGGCTCGATGTGCGCTGCGAGCGCGGAAATCGCCGCGGCATAATCGGGGTTGTAGCGGATCCTGCCCAGAAACTTCTCGAAGATGAGATCGAAGGTCCATTTTTGCAACCAGCTCACGACATCGGGCACCGGGTAGTCGCGGATCTGCTCCGCCACCGCAAGGGCATCGAATTCGCGGTCTGCGATGCACGCGAGGAACGAATCGCGCTGCTGCCAGTACTCTCCCCCCGCAGCAAGCTCCTGTGCGAGCAACGGGGAGTTGCCGGTCTGCGCCAGCGCGAGCGCCGGGTCTGACATGCCTTGCGCGCGCAGCCACTCGAGCGCCGCTTCGGGTTCAGGCCCGGGCAGGGCCACCTGCTGGCAGCGGCTGCGAATGGTCGGCAGCAGATAATGGATGCGATGCGCGACGAGCAGGAAAAACGTGCCGGCAGGGGGCTCCTCGAGATTCTTGAGCAGCGCGTTGGCGGCGTGGACATTGAGCGCCTCGGCGGGGTGGATCAGGACCACTTTCGGCCCGCCGCGATGGCTTGAAATATTAATAAAACCTGGGAGTTGTCTGATCTGCTCGATCACGATTTGCGTGCTGCCTTTGCTGTCCCCCTCCCCCTCTTCCTCAGGTACTGCAAGGCTCCCTGGCTCAATCAGGCGGAAATCCGGGTGATTGGACGAGTCGAACCAGCCACATGCCGGGCAGTGCTCGCACGCCGAGCCCGTGCGGGTCGGTGATTCGCACAATAGCGTTTGGGCCAGGGTGCGTGCGAAGACGACCTTCCCGACGCCTTGGCGGCCGTGAATCAAGAGCGCGTGCGGCAGTCGGGCGCGACTGCTGATCAGGCGCTCGAACTGCGACTCGTGCCACGGGAGTACTTTCATAGCGTCTTACATCGAAATTCTGAGATTTTCGATCGGAAAACAGAGCTTATATAAACGTTTAATTACAAATCGTTAAAAAGAGTTTCTCAAGTTCTTTCTGCACTTTGATTAGATCCGCGCCGGCGTCGATAACGCGGATCCGGCCGGGGTGTTCACGCGCGCGCCGCAGGTAGGCCTCGCGCACCCGCTGGTAGAACGCCCCTTCTTCCTGCTCGAAGCGGTCCGGGCTCCGGATCCGGCTGCTGCGGCTGCGGCCGATCTCGGGCGCCACGTCGAAGAAAACTGTGATGTCGGGCTGCAGCTCGCCATGAACCCATTTTTCGAGTTCCAGAATCTTTTCCCAGGACACGCCGCTGCCGCCCCCCTGGTAGGCAAAGGTGGCATCCGTAAAACGATCGCAGATGACCCAGTTGCCCGCCTTCAGCGCCGGGAGGATCACCTTGTCGAGATGTTCGCGCCGCGCCGCGAACATCAACAGCGTCTCGGTTTCCGGCTGCAGCTGCTGCGCGCGATCGAGGAGCAATTGCCGCAGCTCCTCTCCCGCTCGCGTGCCGCCCGGCTCGCGCGTCACCGTAACGGCGAGCCCGCGGGCGCGCAGAAAATCGGCGAGCCACGTCAGGTGGGTCGTCTTGCCCGCGCCGTCTATGCCTTCGAGCGTAATGAACTTTCCGTGCATCAGCGTCGTCCCGATTTCTGGTATTTTGTCACGGCGCGATCGTGTTCACTCAGAGTGCGCGAAAAGTGCGATGTTCCGTCGCCCCTCGAAACAAAGTAGAGCGCATCGCTCTCCGCCGGGTTGAGTGCCGCGTTGAGCGAAGCCAGCCCGGGCAGCGCGATCGGGGTGGGCGGGAGCCCCGTTCGGGTGTAGGTGTTGTACGGCGTGTCGGCCAGAAGATCGCGCTTGCGGAGATTTCCGTCGAAGCTCTGGCCCAGGCCGTAGATTACGCTCGGGTCGGTCTGCAGCTTCATGCCCATGCGCAAGCGGTTGACGAAAACTGCGGCAATCAAGCGCCGCTCGGCCGCCTGGCCGGTTTCCTTCTCGATGATCGAAGCGAGGATCAAGCCTTCGTACGGTGTCGCGAACGGCAGCCCCGCCGCGCGGCGCTCCCACTGATCCGCCAGCGTGGCGCGCATCAGTCGATGTGCCCGGCGCAGGATCGCCATATCGCTGCTGCCCCGGCTGAAATGGTAGGTGTCCGGGAAGAACCAGCCTTCCAGCGATGCGTCGCTGATCTCCAGGCGCAGCACGATCTCGGTATCGCTGAGGCCGCCGGTGTCGTGCCGGATTGCCGAGTGCTCGTCGAGCGCCTTGCGCATCTGCTGAAAGGTCCAGCCCTCAACCAGCGTAATGACGTCCTGCGTATAGTCGCCCTCGGTAATCTTGCGCAGGAGCCGCAGCGGCGTGATCGGCCCCTCGATTTCGTAGTTGCCGGCCTTGATGTTGGTGGCCTCGCCCAGCAGTCTCGCCAGCAGGACGAAACGCGCCGGTTTTTCCAGCAGTCCGGCGCCGGCCATCTGCCGCGCCGCGCTCTTCAAGCTGCTGCCTGCCTTGAGACTGAATTGCAGCGGCCTCTGCGCCGGCTCGAGCGGCGTGAACGCGTAATAAGTCAGCCCGCCCGCGACCCCGAGGATGCACGCAACGGGCAGCAGCGCCAGCAGCCATAACCAGTGTCTAGTCGCTTTCCTCATCCAGCCACCGTCGTACGCTCGCTGCAAGCGGCCCGGGCGTCCATGCCTTACCGCCCAGTTCTCGAATCTGCCACACGCCAATCAAACTGTTGACCAGGAAGGCCTCGTCTGCCCGCAATACGCGATCAACCGCAATATGCTCGATGCGGCAGACGATACCGTGTTCGGCAGCGCGAGCGAAAATGCGCTCGCGCGTGACCCCCGCCACGCCGCAGCGGCTGAGATCGGGCGTCGCCAATGCGCCATTTTCGACGATGAAGAGGTTGGTCATGGTGCCGCCGATGGCGTTACCCTCGGCGTCGAGCAGCAGTCCTTCCGCGGTTTCGGGATCGTCCCACTCCGCGCGTGCCAGCACGTTTTCCAGCCGGTTCAAGTGCTTGACGCCGGCGAGCGCGGGTTGGTAACCCAGGCGTAGCGAGCACAGCCGCGCTTTGATACCGGATTGCCTCAGTTCAGCGGGATACTGTGGCAGCGGAAACGACATCACGATGCGTGTGGGCGCGACCGGCGAAGGCGGCGCATACCCGCGCTGTCCCGATCCACGGGTAATGACGATCTTGACCGCGCAGTCCGGCTCATGCTCCGCCAGCAGGGCAAGCTCCTCGCGCAATTGCGCCTGCGCCGGGCAGGGAATCGCCAGCGCACCGCAGTCGTGTTCGAGCTTGCGGAAATGCTCGCTCCAGGCGCGGGGCCGTCCGCTCCGCAGCGCCAGGGTCCGAAACACCCCGTCGCCATAGGCAAGACCGCGGTCGGTCGCGGCGAGGCTGTTGCTCACTGCTCCATTGATCAGAATCATCGCGTAGCGAGGGAGCGCGGGGAGCGGTTCATCGCGCCGCCGGGGCTACCCGCGGCGGCAGCTTTACACCTTGCGAAATACCAGGCTGCCGTTGGTGCCGCCAAACCCGAACGAATTGGACACCGCGACACCGATCTTCATCTGGCGCGCCGTGTTCGGCACGTAGTCGAGGTCGCATTGCGGGTCCTGATTGAAAATATTGATGGTCGGCGGCGCCACCTGATCCCGAATCGCCAACACGGAAAATACGGCTTCCACGCCGCCTGCCGCGCCGAGCAGGTGGCCGGTCATGGACTTGGTCGAGCTTACCGCGAGCTTTGCCGCATGGTCGCCAAAGCAGCGCTTTACCGCGATCGTTTCGGCCACATCTCCCAAAGGCGTCGATGTGCCGTGGGCATTGATGTAGTCGACTTCGTCGCGATTGACGCCGGCGTTCCTGATCGCGTTGGCCATGCAGCGCACCGCGCCGTCGCCATCTTCGCACGGCGCGGTCATGTGATGGGCATCGGCGCTCATGCCATAACCGGCAAGTTCGCAGTAGATCCGGGCGCCGCGCGCCTTGGCGTATTCGTATTCCTCGAGCACCACCACCCCGGCGCCCTCGCCCAGCACGAAACCATCGCGGTCCCTGTCCCACGGGCGGCTGGCGGTTGCAGGGTCGTCATTGCGGCCGGAGAGCGCGCGCGCCGCACAGAATCCACCCACGCCGAGCGGCGAGACGGTCGCTTCGGCGCCGCCCGCGATCATCACATCGGCGTCCCCGTACTCGATGATCCGGCCCGATTCCCCGATACAGTGGGTGGCAGTCGTGCAGGCGGTGACGATTGCCAGGTTCGGGCCTTTGAACCCGTACATGATCGACAGGTTGCCCGATATCATGTTGATGATGGTCCCGGGCACGAAGAACGGCGAAATCTTGCGCGGGCCGCCTTTCTGATAGTCGACATGCGTGTCTTCGATCAGCGGCAGTCCGCCGATGCCGGAGCCGATATTGACGCCGATGCGTTCTGCGGTCTGCGGCGTCACCTCGAGACCGGCATCCTTCACGGCCTCGATCGCCGCCGCCATCCCGTAGTGGATGAACGTGTCCATGCGGCGCGCCTCTTTCGGCGAGAGATACCGGGCGACGTCAAAGTCCTGGACCTCGCCCGCGATCTGCGAACTGAAGGCGGAAGGATCGAAACGGGTGATGCGGGTGATTCCGGACTTGCCGGCAACGATGTTGGCCCAGCTTTGCACCACCCCGATGCCTACGGGGGCAACGATCCCAAGGCCGGTGACTACGACTCTGCGTCTGGCCAAATTGGCTCCGAAATGCGTGGTCAGGCCTTGAGGCGGCTCTTGATGTAGTCGACCGCCTGCTGCACGGTTGTGATCTTCTCCGCCTCCTCGTCCGGGATCTCGGTCTCGAATTCCTCCTCCAGCGCCATCACCAGTTCAACGGTATCGAGCGAATCCGCGCCGAGGTCGTTCACAAATGACGACTCGTTCTTGACGTCGGCTTCGTTTACTCCCAGCTGCTCGGCGACAATCTTCTTGACGCGCTGCTCGACGTTTTCCATTAATGCCCCCTTCCTTTTTTGCTTGATGAGTTGATTGACCGGCGTTCCTGGTTCGACAGAGAAAAACGGATCGCAATCGATCGCGTATTCTACCAGAATTGCCGTTCGGAAAACACTTAAGATTCAATGATGATCGATGATGTTGCGCGCTAATCGATGCACATGCCGCCCGTTCTTGTCCGTCGATTCCGTTCTCATTCCATGTACATGCCGCCGTTGACATGCACCGTGCTCCCGGTGACGTATGAAGCCCCGGGTGAAGCAAGAAACGCGACGGCCGCCGCGACGTCCTGGGCCGTGCCCAGCCGTGCGAGCGGGATCTGACGGATAAGGGCCGCACGCTGATCCTCGTTCAACGCCGCGGTCATGTCGGTCTCGATGAAGCCCGGCGCGACGCAATTGACCGTGATATTGCGGCTGCCGACCTCGCGCGCAAGCGACCTGGAAAATCCCGCAATCCCGGCCTTGGCCGCCGCGTAATTGGTCTGTCCCGGGTTACCCATGGCGCCCACCACGGAAGTAATGCTGATGATGCGGCCGAAACGCGCTTTCATCATCGGGCGCAGCACGAGTTTGGACAACCGGTACACCGCCTTGAGGTTGGTCGACATGATGTCGTCCCATTCTTCGTCCTTCATGCGCAACAGGAGGTTATCGCGCGTAATTCCGGCGTTGTTCACCAGGATCGCGATGTCGCCAAACTGCTGCTGGATCGACGCGAGTGCGGCTTCGACCTGCGCGACGTCATTCACGTTCATGGCGAGACCCATGCCCTTGATGCCGGCCTCGGACAGAGTCTGCCGGATGCCGGTTGCACCGGCTTCACTGGTTGCCGTGCCGATAACCACTGCGCCGTGCCGGCCGAGTTCCAGGGCGATCGCCTTTCCGATGCCGCGGGAAGCGCCGGTGACGAGCGCGATCTTGCCGTCCAGCAATTTCATCTGAGCGCCGCCAATGTCTGCTGTAGCGATTGCGGATCGGTAAGGGCAAAGCCGTGCAGGCCGCTGTCAATGCGCTTTACCAGTCCGGCCAGCACCCTGCCCGGACCGCACTCCGCGACGTGTGTGATGCCGGCTGCGGCCATGGCGCGGACCACCTCGACCCAGCGTACCGGGTGACAGGCCTGGCGCGCAAGCGCATCCTTGATTTCTTCCGTGTCGCTCACCACCGCCACGTCGACGTTGTTGACCAGCGAAATCCGTGGAGCGTTGAAGGCCACTTCCTTCAGGTAGCGGGCCAGCCGCTCGGCAGCCGGTTTAAGCAACGATGAATGAAAGGGCGCGCTGACCGGCAGCATCACCGCTCGCTTGGCTCCCCTGGCTCGCGCCGCATGGGCGGCGCGTTCGACCGCCGCCTTGTGGCCGGCGATGACCACCTGAATCGGTGCATTGAAGTTCACCGGTTCCACGACCTGCCCTTGCGCCGCTTCATCGCACGCCGCGCGCACGGCATCGTCATCGAGCCCGAGGATGGCCGCCATCGCGCCCGTCCCCATTGGCACAGCCTCCTGCATCGCCTGCGCCCGGAAGCGCACCAGGGGTATTGCATCCCGGAAAGCGATCACGTTGGCCGCAACCAGTGCGGTGTACTCGCCCAGACTGTGCCCGGCGACCAGCATCGGCTCGACGCCACCCGCCTCGCGCCAGGCGCGATAGACCGCGTAGCCGGCGGCAAGCATCACGGGCTGCGTATTGACGGTGGCGTTCAACTCCTCCGCCGGGCCATCGGCAGCGAGCTTCCATAGATCCTGCCCCAGCACCTCCGACGCTTCGGCGAAGGTGTCGCGGATTATCTTGATCTCGGCAAAGGGTTGCATCATGCCGACCGCCTGCGATCCCTGCCCCGGGAAAACCAGCGCGAGTTTCATTCGACCATTCTTACCATTTGATCAGCACCGAACCCCACGTGAAGCCGCCGCCCACCCCCGCCAGCAATACGTGCTGGCCGGCACGGATGCGCCCGTCACGCACCGCTTCGTCGAGCGCGAGCGGGATCGATGCCGCCGAGGTATTGGCGTGGCGCTCCACGGTGGTCACGACTTTCTCCATGCTGAGCCCCAGTTTCCTGGCGGTCGCCTGGATGATGCGGATGTTCGCCTGATGCGGGATCAGCCAGTCGAGGTCGGACTTGCGCAAGTGATTGGCCGCAAGCGCCTCCGCGGCTACCTCATCGAGTACTTTTACCGCAAACTTGAACACCGTGTTGCCTTCCATTTTCAGCAGCGGTCTGCCGCTCACTGCCCCGCCGCGAACGGTGCCCGGGACCGACAGCATGCCGGCGTAACTTCCGTCGGCGTGCAGATGGCAGGACATGATCCCCGGGGCGTTGTCCCGCTTGAGCACCACGGCGCCGGCGCCATCGCCGAACAGCACGCAGGTCGAGCGGTCTTTCCAGTCGAGAATGCGCGAGTAGACTTCGGCCCCGACCACCAGCGCGTAGCCGTACTGCCCGCTGCGCATGAACTGGTTGGCGGCCGCGAGCCCGTAAACGAAGCCGCTGCATACGGCCTGCATGTCAAACGCCGGACTGTTTCGTATGCCGAGCTTGGCCTGCAGAATGCAGGCGGTGCTGGGAAACACCATGTCGGGTGTGGTGGTCGCGACCACGATCAGCCCGATATCCTGCGGCCGGATGCCGGCTGCCTCGATCGCCCTGCGGCTTGCGGCAAGCGCCAGGTCGCTCGCGTTCTCGTTGTCGGCGGCGACGTGGCGCTGGCGGATGCCGGTGCGCGTGAACACCCACTCGTCGGTGGTGTCCACCATGCGCTCCAGGTCCTGGTTCGTCAGGACCTTCGCCGGCAAGTAACTGCCGGTGCCGATGATTCGGGAATGAATCGTCACGCTGCGCTTTTCTGGATCAGGTGCATGCGATCCGTGATGTGGGCGAGCACGCCGTTGCGCGCTTCCTCGACTGCGCGTTCGATCGCGAACCCGAACGCGAAGACATCTGCCGCACCATGGCTCTTGATGACAATGCCGCGCAAGCCCAGCAGCGTGGCGCCGTTGTAGCGGCGATGATCCACCCGGCGCTTGAACGCGTTGAGCACCGGCAGCGCGATCGCTCCCGCGAGCCGGGTGAATACGTTGCGGCCGAACTCCTCGCGCAGATAGGTGGCCAGCATCTGCGCCAGCCCCTCCGAAGCCTTCAACGCGACATTGCCGACGAACCCGTCGCACACGACGACGTCGGTCGTGCCCTTGTAAATGTCGTCGCCCTCCACGTTGCCGTAGAAGTTGAGGTCGCTCGCGCGCAGCAGTTCCGCAGCGCGCTTGACCACCTCGTTGCCCTTGATGTCTTCCTCCCCGATGTTGAGCAATCCTACTGTGGGCCGCTCCCGATGCTCCACCGACGCGACCAGTTCGGAGCCCATGATCCCGAATTGCAGCAGGTGCTCCGCGCTGCAGTCGACGTTGGCGCCGAGATCCAGTACATAGGTATGACCTTTGAGCGTCGGGAGAATGCTGGCGATGGCCGGTCGATCGATTCCCGGCAGGGTCTTCAGCACAAATCGAGAAATCGCCATCAGCGCGCCGGTGTTGCCGGCGCTGACGCACGCGAGCGCTTCTGCGTCTTTGACGAGATCGACCGCCACCCGCATCGAGGAATCCTTCTTGCCGCGCAACGCGAGCGCCGGCGCTTCATCCATCGCGATGATCTCGGCCGCATGCCGAACCCGCGCTCTTGACCTGGCGACCGAATGCGAGCGGTGCAGTTCGGCCTCGATGGTGTCTTCATTTCCAACCAGGATGACTGAAGTGTTGGGATCGCGCTCCAGATAGTCCAGCGCTGCGGGCACAGTGACGTGCGCGCCGTGATCGCCGCCCATGCAATCGATGGCAACGGTCACCTCCATCAGGAAGCCTCCTTGGCAGTGCCCGTTATCGTTGTTGTCGGGCACGCTCGCCGGGTTGAGTGAGGCGCTCGCGCGGAGCAAGCGCCGTTATTCGCCCTTGCTCTTGATGATTTTCTTGCCGCGGTAGTAGCCGTTCGGGCTGATATGATGCCGCAGGTGTACCTCGCCGGTGGTCGGTTCGAGCGCCAGCGGCGGATTGGTCAAAAAGTCGTGCGAGCGGTGCATGCCGCGCTTCGACGGCGACTTCTTGTTCTGTTGGACTGCCATTTCAATGCTCCTAAAAGTTTACTGTTTCAAATTCTTCAGCCCCGCCAGCTTGGCGAACGCGGACGACTTCTCCACTTCGCGCTGACTCTTGTCGACAACGCTCCGGCAACTGTCATCCGTGTGGCGCGGCGCAAACGGCAGACTCAGCAGGATCTCGTCTTCGATCAGCGCGGCGACATCCGTTTCCGGACTGGCCTCGATGCAATCGGCCGCCTCCGGGTCCTCCGCATTTGCGCTCAAATCCTCACCCTGACGGACCAGCAACAGCGTATTGGACAGGCGCAACGTATATTCCAGCACCTCCAGGCAACGCTGGCACTGCAAATGAAGCAAGCCGCTGATTTCGACCGCCAGGGTCGGCCGACGCTCGTCATCCCGTCCGCCTCTGACTACGAATTGGACGCTGCCATCGGCGTCGAACAGACAATCCTGAAGCCGCATCAACCTTGTTACCGGCAGACTGCCCCGCAATTCCTGTCCTGCGCGGGCGAATTCCAGACTATCGATGACAGTCTGTTCAGACATAAGGCGCGCATGATAGTATTTTTGCGCCATGCTGTCAAAACAAAAACACAGAAAATCGAAATTTGGCAGGCACTTAGATTAGACATTTCCCCTCATCTCGCGGTATCGACACTCACGCGCGCCCGACGTGAATTCTCCGCGTCTCATCCTTGCCTCAACCTCGGCCTACCGGCGCGCCTTGATGGAGCGCCTGGGATTGCCGTTTGAGGTGGTCGCTCCCGACGTGGACGAGGCGCCCTTGCCGCACGAGTCGGCAGAACGCACGGCGCTGCGCCTGGCAGAAATGAAAGCGCAGGCGGGAGCCCGGCTCACGCAAGGTGCGCTGATCGTAGGCTCGGACCAGGTCGCCGCAATGGACGGGAAGAGACTGGGCAAGCCGGGAAACCATGCGTCGGCAGTCCGGCAGTTGCAGATGGTGCGCGGCAAGCACGTGGTTTTTCATACCGCGCTCTGTCTTTATAACGCCGCGTCGGACCGGACTCAGCTCGCGAATGTGCCGACCACTGTCACGTTCCGCGGGATCACCGATGCCCAGATTGAACGCTACCTCACGCTGGAACGCCCGTATGACTGCGCGGGCAGCGCCAGGATCGAGGGTCTGGGCATCGCGCTGGTTGAACATGTCATGAGCGATGACCCGACGGCGTTGATCGGCCTGCCTCTCATGCAGCTCGTCACAATGCTTCGGAACGAGGGTATCGAGGTTGTCTAGACAACGCTGAGGGAATGGATAAACCAGGAACGCTCTATCTGATCCCGACCGCGCTTGGCAGCGGCGACGCAAGAACAGTGTTGCCGGAGAGCACGCTGCGGCAGCTTTCGGCGCTCACCCGTTTCATCGTTGAAAATCCGAAGAGCGCGCGGCAATTTCTCAAGGCGGCCGGCTATCCGCACCCGTTGCAGGGCGTCGAGTTGCAAACGCTCGACGAACACACTTCCGAAGCGGCGCTACCGCAACTGTTGGAGCCGCTGCTTGCGGGCCGGGACTGCGGGCTGCTCCCGGAAGCCGGTTGCCCGGCCGTAGCGGACCCCGGGGCAATGCTCGTCCGCCTCGCGCACGAACGCGGTATCCGCGTGGTGCCGCTGGTCGGCCCATCGGCCGTGCTGCTCGCCCTGATGGCATCCGGACTGAATGGCCAGCGTTTCGCCTTCCATGGTTACCTGCCCGTGGACAAGGAGGAGCGGCGCCTGAAACTGCAGGACCTCGAACGGGACTCGCAGCGCGCCGATCGCACGCAAGTCTTCATCGAGGCCCCGTACCGCAATGATGCGGTGCTTCATGCGATTCTCGATGCCTGCCGCGCGGACACCCTGCTCTGCCTGGCAACCGACATTACGCTGGCGTCGGAATCGATCCACACCCGGACGATAAACGCCTGGAAGCAAAAGCCCCCGGAGCTCAACCGGCGGCCGACGGTGTTCCTGCTTTACCGCGCCGTGGGTTGAGTCAGGGACGCTTAACGCACCGAAACTCCGCCTATCGTGCCGAGCCGAATCATCGTTTCGGCCATCGCCGCGCCAAATCTGCGCACGACGCGTTCCGCGATGTTTTCCCGCGGCGTGAAATCGACGATATCCTCGGCTTTGATCACCTCGCGCGCGACGTAGTCCACGCTGCCGAGCGCGTCGGCCAGTCCGAGCTCGACGCTTTTCGAGCCGATCCAGAGCAGTCCTGAGAACAACTCCGGCGTCTCCTGGAGCCGCTTGCCGCGCCCCTGCCTCACCACGGCGATGAACTGCTGATGGATCTCGTTGAGCATTTTTTCCGCATATTCCTTCTGCGATTCCTGGATCGGCGAGAACGGATCCAGGAAGCCCTTGTTTTCTCCCGCGGCGAGCAGCCGGCGCTCGATGCCGAGCTTTTCCATGGCGCCCGTGAAACCGAAGCCGTCCATCAGCACCCCGATCGAGCCGATGATGCTGGACTTGTCGACGTAGATTTTGTCGGCTGCGACCGCCACGTAGTAACCGCCGGAGGCGCAGATGTCCTCGACGACCGCATAAAGGGGAATGTTGGGATACTTCGCGCGCAGACGGCGAATCTCGTCATTGATATGCCCCGCCTGCACCGGACTGCCGCCGGGGCTGTTGATGCGCACGACGACGCCCTGCGTGCGCTTGTCCTTGAACGCGTCCTGCAGGCCCGTCATCACGGTATCGGCGCTCGCACTGCCTTCCGGCCCGATTACGCCGCGCAGTTCGACCAGCGCGGTGTGCTTGCCCGGAAGCGCGTCCTTCTTGCTCAGCCAGCCCATGCCGAGGAACAGCAGCGCGAACAGGTAAATAAACAACAGCAGCTTGAAGAATATGCCCCAATGCCGCGCACGGCGCTGTTCCTGGACCGCTGCCAGCGCCACCTTTTCAAGAACCTTGCGTTCCCAGTTCTCCTCGGAATTGAAGGGATCCCGATCAGCCATAATTTACACCTTGCATATTAAGGAAATCTCAGACATCGCGCCCGCCGGTCGACGAGGCAGCAGAATTCGCAATTCGCAATCGAATAAGTATAACTTGGAACAGTGGCGGAATTCATGCAGGGCGGCGTCCTGACAATTACGCGTGCGTGAGCAGCCATGCGCGAAGGTCGGCGATCGCATCGACGCACGCGAGCGGCTCGTAGGCCAGCAGCGCGTGCCGGACATGCGCGCCATAAGCGACCCCCAGCCGCGCGACCTGTGCGCTCTGCGCCATGGCCATGTCGTGACTGGTGTCGCCGATCATCAGCGTCCTGTCGTTGGCCACGCCGAGCAAGCTCATCAGTTCCGTCAGCATGCCGGGGTGCGGTTTGCAGAAGCCCTCGTCGGCGCACCGGGTGGCGTGAAAATAGCCGGCGAGGCCGGTCGCCTCGAGCGCGCGATCCAGCCCACGCCGGCTCTTGCCGGTGGCGATGGCCAGCAGAAAACCGGCGGCGTGCAATTCTTTGATAGTTTCCGCCGCACCGGGAAACAACGCCGTGCCGCTGTCGCGTAACAGGAAATGGTGGCGGTAACGCTCCGCCACCAGCGGGTGCTGCGCCGGATCGAGTTCAGGCAGGATGTGCGCGAGCGCATCGTGCAGGCTCATGCCGATGATGAAGCGCGCGTTGTCGTCGGTCGGCACCGGCAACGCCAGATCGCGGCAGGCCGCCTGGACCGCCTCGACGATGGCCGCTGCGGAATCCATCAACGTGCCGTCCCAGTCGAAAACCAGCAGGTCGAAGCGCTTGGGCATTACGGCACGTCCGAAGCGGCATCGAGTCGCTGGATGAATCCCTGGAGGTCTTCGGGCAAAGGCGCTTCGAAGGCGATACTCTCGCCACTCCGGGGATGCACGATGACCGTCCTGCAGGCATGGAGAAACATCCGCTTCAGGCCTTGCCTTGCCAGCCGTTTGTTCAACGCAAAGTCGCCATATTTGTCATCGCCTGCAATCGGAAATTCGAGATGCGCGAGATGCACCCGAATCTGGTGCGTGCGCCCGGTCTTCAGTTCCGCTTCGAGGAGGCTGAATTCGGCCCACCGCTGTTTGAGCCGAATTATGGTGTGCGAGGGCAGACCGCCTTCGCTCACGCTGACGCGGCGTTCGCCGGAAGCGAGCACGTATTTGTTGAGCGGCAGCCTGATATCCTGCCGGCGTCCGCGCCACGGGCCGTGGACGAGCACGAGGTAAGATTTCTGGACGCGGCCGGCGCGCAGCTGTTCGTGCAACGCTGTTAATGCCGAGCGCTTTTTGGCAAGCAGCAGCACCCCCGACGTATCCCGGTCCAGACGGTGCACCAATTCCAGAAAATGCGCCTGAGGCCGCGCATGACGCAGCTGTTCGATGACGCCAAAGCTTATCCCACTCCCGCCGTGAACGGCCACGCCGGCCGGCTTGTCGAGCACCAGCAGTACATCGTCCTCGTACAGGATGGACGCGTCAAAGCGCGGGGCGGCAGCCGCACCGGGATGCGGCTTCCGTTGGGCCACCCGAATCGGCGGAATCCGCACCCGGTCCCCGGCCCGCAAGCGATAATCGGGCCCGACGCGGCCGCTATTTACCCGGATCTCGCCGCTGCGGAGGATCCGGTAAATGTGGCTTTTGGGAACCCCTTTAAGCAATCGCGTCAGGTAGTTGTCGATGCGCTGGTCCGAGCCGCTTTCTCCCACGTCATGCCAGGTCGCTGATTCTTTACTTAACCCTTTCATTTGTTTATGCTATTCTGTGAATAGGCCAGCGGGTGTCGGCGCTGCACAACAAAACTGGTGCAAGTGACGCCCCCGTCTGATAGTAGCTCGCGGTAACCTGCCAAATATTTTTGGATGCAGGCCGGGAGCGCAAGATTCGACGCTGGTTGGTACAGTCGGTGATCCGATGCGACCGAGTTGCGGTGCAACGGAATCGGAAACGCACTACGAGAGTGCCGTCTGACTGAGTTGGTTAATGTCGCTCACCACACGAAGTAGCGATACTAGACGATTTACGCGCTCAATACACTTTAGAAGATTTTTGTGTCCGCGCGCGGCGCGGATTCATGAACGGCAAACTGCAAGATAACGGATTTGATTAGTCACCTCTCATAGCGTGATCGTGCCAAGTGACTGAATAGCCTTGAATTCGCCTGCGCGATCGCAGGCATGAGCGGGTTTGCCCATCCCGACGTGTTTGAGCGCGGGAGACGATAAAAAATGAAGCGGATGTTATTTAACGCGACGCAGGCCGAAGAGCTGCGCGTCGCCATTGTCGACGGCCAGAAGCTTGTCGACCTCGACATCGAATCCTCCAGCAAGGAACAGCGCAAGAGCAACATCTACAAGGGTGTCATCACCCG